>CAZLUY010000377.1:0-21283 GCA_964562785.1 uncultured Limnohabitans sp.
GAACTCCTGTGAAGAGAAGCCTACCGCACTTTTCCTGAAGCAGAGAAATCAGCTCTTTTTCACCCGCTAACTCATCTCCATCACCCCACAATGTAATTGTCAGTTGACCTTTAAGTTTCAAGGCTGCTTGCCTCAAATCGGCTGAATCCCCATAAGTAATCATCAATCCAAAGGCCCCAAACACCTCTTCCTGGAATGTATCGTCAGAAAGCCAGTCTTTCAAAGAAATTCTAGCAATTGCAGGATGAGTTTTAACTTCTGTCTTTGCAGTAGGATTTTTAATCCAGCTTAACTCTGACCTCATTTCTAATTCATTCAGAGACTTATCATACGCCTCGGCAATTCCAGAGTGAAGCATTGGAGCCGATCCAACCTTTTCTATAGTTGAGGAGATAGCATTGGAGAAACCATCTGCTTGTGCAGCCGGAACGAATATTAGTCCAGGGTTTGTACAGAACTGCCCTACACCTAGTGTGAGGGATGCCACATAACTTTCTGCTAATGGCACCAACTCACTTTCAAGTTTTCCTGGGAAAACAAAAATTGGATTAACTGACCCCATTTCTGCATAAACCGGAATGGGCTCTTCCCTGTCAGATGCGATATTGAATAGAGATTTACCAGCATGGTATGAGCCTGTAAAACCAACAGCTTTAGCCAAGGGATGTTTAACCAAGTCCTGACCCATCTTCACACCACCTTCTACATGGCTGAAAATGCCTGCAGGTAAACCAGCCTTAGAAACCGCTTGTGAAATGCATTGACCAATGAATTTTGAGGTATCCGGATGAGCTGGATGTCCTTTGTAAATTACCGGGCAACCTGCTGCCAAGGCAGATATGGTATCCCCTCCTGCTGTAGAAAATGCCAAAGGAAAATTGCTTGCTCCGAATACCACCACAGGCCCTAAGGGTACCAACATACGTCGGATATCAGCCTTTGGAATTGGAGCTCGATCAGGATCAGCAGGGTCCACCGTAGCTTCTACCCAGCTTCCTTCACGTACAATTTTAGCAAATAGCTTTATCTGTCCAGTAGTTCTTCCAAGCTCTCCGTTGATTCTACCTTCAGGAAGGTTTGATTCTCTGGTAGCCATAAGAACTATGGCACTTCGGTTTTCCTCCAGGATGTCAGCAATTGAATCAAGGAATGAAGCTTTCTTCTGTGGTGGTAGGTTTTTATAGCTCAAAAAGGCTTCCTGAGCAGATTCAAAAATGGGGTTGATATCCATGGATAACTGATGATTTATTATTCTAAAGTCGCTATTACAATTTAGGCCTTTTGGCTATGCCATCAGTAATGATTTTCTCAATTCTTTCTCTTTCCTCACCTTCCAACGCTAACCTTGGCGCACGAACATGCTCACTTCCGACACCACAATGCTTTTCAGCGAGTTTGATGTACTGCACCAACTTTGGATGAATGTCCAGCTCAAGTAGCGGCAAGAACCATCTGTAAATCTCTCTTGCTTCCTCAATCTTTCCTTCCTGAACCAGGTTGAAAATCGTCACGGTCTCCTTTGGGAAAGCACAAACCAAGCCTGCTACCCATCCGCATGAACCCATCAATAATTCTTCCATCGCCAAAGTGTCCACACCACAAAGAATCTTGAATCGATCACCGAATCTGTTGATCATTCTAGTCACATTTGAGATGTCCCGAGTAGATTCCTTGATAGCCTGGATGTTTTCACATTCAGCCAATTCTGCAAACATGTCAACAGTAACCAGCGTCTTATAATCCACTGGATTATTATAGATCATGATTGGGAGCTTGGTGGAGTTTGCTACTGTTTTAAAATAGGTTACCACCTCCCTGGCATCAGCCGCATATCTCATCGGAGGAAGCATCATCAATCCTTCAGCGCCTAATTCCTCCGCCTTGGCAGCCCAGAAAAGAGCATCTCTTGTCGCACCTTCAGCGATATTTAGGATCACCGGAACTTTGCCATTTACATGATTTACGGTTTCTCGTGTAAGTGTGATTTTTTCTTCAGTGGAAAGTGCAGAGCTCTCACCCAAAGTTCCTCCTAAAATGATCCCATGAACACCCGACTCTATTTGAAAATCAAGGTTCTTGAAAAAGAGGTCCATATCTAAACTTCCGTCCGGGTGAAACTTAGTGGTCACTGCCGGAAATACGCCATACCAATTCATAGTCTTTTTTTATTTCAAAGGTATTTCGGCTAAGCCATGATTTCTTCCACTCCTTTAGTAAAAAAGTATACTATATTGATATATTTTTATAGAATCGATTAGATTATATGTTAAAATAGATGCTAAAATCAATTAAGTCTAAGGTTGTTCCCTTCGAGATTCCTAAATCGGATAAGGAGTTTATTCGGTATCAGGAGGACAAAGGCGCCCATTTTTATGACCGGCTCCATCAGCATCCAGAAATTCAGTTGACATTAATAAAAGAAGGTAGCGGACAATTCCTTAGTGGAGATTATGTTGGCAGATTTGAGCAAGGAGATGTTTTTCTTCTTGGAGAGAACGTTCCTCATGTTTTTCGAAGTGACCCTGAATATTTCCAAACTGGCACTTCCTTTCAATCTCATGGCCTTACGGTTTTCTTTGACCTTGCAACCTTGGAGGGTTCTATAAAACAGGTGGAAGACCTCAAAGGTCTGGAAAAACTGGATCGTTTTTCTGGCAGAAGTTTTATGCTGAAGGGTGAATTAAGAGAATTGATAAAGGAGAGAATTTTGGATTTCTCAGAATTGAAGGGACTAAGCAGGCTCGCTTCCGGATTACAATTGCTTGAGTTGATTTTGTCCAAGGATATGGTCCTTGAAGGCTTAGGAGCGGATCATGCTTTGTCTAATTTCTCAGAGAAAGAAGGGCAAAGGATGAATCAGGTAATGCAGTTTATTTTTGCGAATCAATCTAAAAAAATCACACTATCTGATGTAGCCAGTGAAGCGAACCTGAGTAAAGAGGCATTCTGTAGATTTTTTAAGGAAAGAACACGTACCACTTTTTCGCGCTACCTAAATCAGTTAAGAATTATGGAAGCGAAGAAGCTTTTAGAAGATCAGAATATGGATATAATTGAAATTGGCTTTCAGGTTGGTTTCGAGAATATGTCCTATTTCCATAGAGTTTTCAAACAGCACACTGGAAAGGCTCCTCTACAGTTTCGAAAGAGCCTCCGCTAAATTATCGTTTGAGTACGAGTACCTTGGTGTCCATTACATTACCGATGAATAAATAGTCACCCCAAGGGACAGCCACGGATGAAGCCGACATCAATTCTCCTGAGTCCACAAATACTGATTCTATGGACGATTGACTTTCCTGATAATTGATTCGGATTACCTCTGATGGAGAGAAAGGTTTTTTCCCAGCAGCATAAGATGCGAAAGCCAGAAGATTTGGATGAGAGCCAATCCATAAATCACCATTCTCATCCAATTCAATGTTATCTACTCCTGTCCCGGTGGCTATATCTTCTCTTAGATTTAAATCCCAGTTTTCAGTGACCTCATATACTTTTACCATAAAGCCCCTGGGCGATGCCACATACAGCAAATTATCAGATTCGTTGAATTGCATGCCATTGGCATAGGCAATGGAGCCCGCTTTAAGGCTTGCAGATTGACCATCATAAAACCCGATACTCGCGGCTTTGTAGCCAAGATAATTCTCCGCAAAGACTCCTAATCCACTGGTATAGCCATGATCATTGGAAAAGTAGAATTGATCTGGGGTTACCAGTACCAAGTCATTAGGGCTGATAAAATCCTCATCCCGTATTGTTTCAATATGGGTTAAAGAGTTTCTTTCAAGGACAAACTTCTCAACGGAATGCTTTCCATCAACATGGTTAATGGCCATTAACGAATACTTCCCTGGACTGATCGGATATATACTTATGCCGTGAGGGAAAAATGGGAAATCAAGACCCTCGGATAGATTGATCAATGAAAAGTCATCCTTCGGCATATCAAGTAAGAATAGCCCTGCTACCACCTCTCGTCCATCTCGCCTTGCAGCTCTATCATCCGCGGAAAGAATAACCAAGCTATCATCCCTTGCAATGGTAATATCCTCTACTCCAGGGAGATCTATCTCCGTGTAAATGGGGCCGAAATCATTCCTATTCTCAATCTCACGGAAATAGCCTGTGGACGAGAAAATATGGAAGACGAAGGCAGATAGGCCAATTAATAATATCAAAATGATTAAGCCTAATTTCTTCATGTTGGGTGGATTTGCTCGGGGTTCTAAACCCAATATAGTTTTTATTCCAATGGTGATTGATGATTACAAAAAGGACACAAAAAAAGCGTGGAGATTATCCACGCTTCCGTTGGTTTAGTCAAGGGTGATTGGCCTAGTTTTCATTGATGACCTTTGCTGCATCTTTTGTGCTCACGTTGATAGTTGGGTTTCCCTTGTACTTGATCTTGCTGGCATCCTGAGCCTCTCCGTTCATAGTTTCCATTACCATCGTTTCAAGGAGAGTAGCATCTTTTGCTTTTACATTAACGACTTCAGCAAAAAAGCCATAGGCATAGAGCTTTCCAGCATCTTGCAAATCAACATTCAATAGATCTGAATTACCTGTAAGGGTAAGCTTGGAGGCGTCTTTAATTTTTATGGATAGGGACGCACCTGTCATAAACATTTCACCTTCCACAGAATCGTCAAAGCGAAGTCCTCTTAATTCAGGAACCTGGATATCTAAGATGAAAGTAGATTTGCGATATGAGCCATTCTTCAATGAAATCTTCAGGTCTCCTTCCTCTACCTTAGTGATGAGATTGTCCTCAAGGTTGGCATTGACAGTAAGTAAAACTTGCTGCACCGGTCCCTGACTTACATTCACGATCATATCATCTTCTGCAGAGATACTGGTGAAGAAATCAAGGTCTCTTTCTACCGTTACTATATCATTGGATCCAGAGTAGTCTTCGGTAAGATCACAGCTAGCCAATACGGTAAGGCTGAGCATCAATAAGAATAGTTTTGAGATGTAATTTTTCATAGCATTTTGAATTGGTAGGTTTAAAATTCTACTCGATAACTGAGTATTGGTATTAATGAGGTTTGGTAAGAGGTATTTAATCCTCCTAGTGTTGGGTCATAATATTGACCATATACATTTTTTCTATTGGTCGCATTTTGCAAGTCCAGAGCCCAGGTTCGGGTAGATTTTGGTTTGTTTCGTTTCAGGCTGATTCTTAAGTCAGTTCTGAAATAGTCCGGTATCTGATCTTCGAATGCCTGAGATTCTATATAGACCGTTTCATCTTCAATTATGGACTGTTCCAGATCAATTGGGGTAGTCCAAAGTCCGCCAGTATAGATCGTTCTTAGGTTGATCCCCAATGTTCTATTCTTTCTCATTTTAAATTCCTTACCGGCTGTAAAAGTCACATTAGCCCCGGTATTGAATCTGGTGTTTCTCCATACATTCTCATTTGTCCTGTATTGAGATTGGAATAGGGATGTAGAAAGGATGAAGTAGAGATCGTTTCTGGTGAATTGCTCCAAGGTGAACTCCACACCATAGTTTCTACCATTTCCTTCACTTACTAATGGATCAGTTGCAAAGGTCCACTCCTGGTTCAGAATAGAGTAAGTGTCATCAACTCCAGGCTTGATCGGGATCTGATACAAATACTGATAATAAGTCTCCACCTTCATCCTAAGGAAAGGATTTAAACTCCTGTCATAGCCAAGGACAAAGTGATGTGCTTTGCTGAGGTCAAGGTCCTTGTTTGGAAGTGTAATGACTCCATCCACTTCCTGCTCGGCGAAGTATGTTCCCAAGGGTTGCACCTGACTATGCATGCCATACCCCATGTTTATTCTTTGCTTTTCATCAAGCTGGTAAGATGCCGAGAACCTTGGTTCAATGGAATTTGAGTTATTCAGCAATAACTGCATATAGTGCAAACCGAAGTTCAGCGTAAGCCTATCTGAGGCTTTATAATTGATTTGTGAGAAGGCCTGAACGCTTTGCGTATTTCCCTTCGAATCAATTTCTGTTTCTAGTTGATCCGTCTCATCTGAATGGTATCTCTGCTTCAGATTGTACTGAAGCTGGTTAAGGAGCACACCACTTCGAAGACTTGCTCTCGAAGAAAGGCGGGTGTTAAGAACTGAGCTTAGGGTGTATTTGGAGGTGCCAAAACTTTCAAAGTATCTATCCTCCAATACCATCTCATCACTCATGTAAAAGCCTTCGTCGCCGATAGAATTTCCAGAGGCCAAAAAGGTGGTCTGTAAGAAATTGTTGTCATTGATGCCAAGAGAATACTTGATCCCAGCTGCTCCAGTATTTGAGAAATATGTAGAGTTGTACCGGTCAAATTCATTCTCCCAATCCAGAGAATCAGTTATTGGATCTTCGTTTTGGTCGCTCAGACCTCCAAAGCCAAAAACGGTAAGGCTACTTTTTTTGCCTGTTGGCAAGTACACATTGAAAGAGAGGTCCTGGAAATTGGTCACAAAGTCACCCAGCGGTAGACCCATATGGGAGAGAAGTGAAAGTGTAGAGTAGCGGTAATTCACTAGATAGGAACCTCTGTAATTCTTGGCCAAGGGTCCTTCTGCAGCGACATCTACTCCCAGGAATCCGGCTTGCAGAGTGAATTCCTGATTCTCATTATTACCCTTCCTCAAATTCAGGTCGAATACACCTCCCAGTGCATTTCCATATTCAGCCGGAAAAGCACTTGTTAGGAAATCTGAGTTAGCCAAAAGTTGAGAGCTTAGGATGGAAATACCTCCTCCGGAAGTCCCAGGGTAAACGAAGTGATTTGGGTTAGGGATATCAATTCCTTCCATTCTCCATAGCAATCCATTTGGACTATTTCCACGAATGGAGATGTTGTTATTACCGTCGTCAGTACCGGTTACTCCACTGAATGAAGTAGCCATTCTTCCTGGGTCATTCACCGCTGCAGCAAACTTTCTTGTCTCTTCAACTGAGAAGGTTCTACCGCTGACCGTTACCATTTCATTGATAGTCCGGTCCTTTTCATTTGCTGTCACTACAAATTCTTCGATCTGAGTGATGTCCTCTTCCAACTCGATTTGAAGGATCACTTCTTTTCCTGAGTTGACCTGAATTGCTGGAATAATTAAGTCTTTATAGCCTACAAAGCTGATTCGAATGCTTTGTGGACCGACAGGAACATTTTGAATTTTAAAGTCTCCATTTTCATTGGTGATTTCCCCTAACAGTGGATCCGAGTCAAGAACCATTACGGTGGCTCCAATCATTGGCACCTGTGAGATTTGATCTACCACGGTTCCTCTGATCGTTTGGGTAAGTTCTTGTGCGAACAGCTTCCCTGTGCACATAAATGTGCACAGGAATAGTATCGTGAAATAGTTTTTCATCATTTAGTTGGGTTAGCGTTGGGATAGCTTAAAAGAATCTTAGACCAGCTCTGAAGCCATACCAAAGTTGGCCTCCAAGATCACCGTCCTGATATGTGCGCTCATGCTGGATTTTTGGACTGCCGTAAGCGAATAGCTCTGGGTGGTTTTCGTACTCGGTTTCAAAAACTCTGTAGTTGACGGTAGGTCCACCGAAGATGGCAAGCTTGGGAGTGATCTGATATTCTGCCCCCAAATAGAATTTGTTAACAAGGTTTAGTGCGACTAATTCGCCAATGCTCACCTGCTCGGAAGTCGCTTCGATATTCAGAAAAACTTTCTTTCCAAGCTGTGGAGAAGTACCGATACCATACCCGATAGACCAGGTAACCTTGTCTTCAATCTCAGGACGAATACCAGCCATAATGATATTATAGAATGGTCTTACACCAGTTCTCCAGGCAAGGTTGATTGGCATCACTTCATTGGTGCTGAGTTCCATAGTGTTGTACCCTGATTTCACGATACTGACCAAACCAATTGGTACTCCAGAGATGCTGTCAGAATAGTTGAAAAGGCCTATTTGAGCTCCATCTACATTTCTAGCAAAGTTCAATACGGCACTAACTTGGGCGCCATCCACATCACCAATGGCAAAGTTTGTTACACCCGCAACCTGTGCACCGTCAACATTACCTACTGCGAAGTTCATGACACCTGCACCCTGAAAGCCTCTGACATCTTTGGTAGTGAAGTTGGTGACACCAGCTAGCTGAGCTCCGTCTACAGCACCAGTTGTGAAGTTGACCACACCTGCTGCCTGGAACCCACTTACGGAATCAAGATTTGAGTTGATGACACCTGCGAATTGTGCCCCCCTTACTTTTCCATTTACCTGATTGAATACTCCGGCAAATTGAGCATGTTGGGTGTCGGTGGTGTTGATATTGAATAGCCCTGCCATTTCCAGTTTTTTGGTTCCGGCAGAAAACCCTCCAAGGACATTGAAGGAATAGTCATTGATGGTTACTCCAGAGTTCACCCCATTTGTGCCAATAAATGGGACAAAAGAGATCTGAAAATCTTTGTGGAAGTAAACGCTTGATTCTTCTTCTTTTTCGGTTTGCGCCTGCAAAGGATTCAGGGCGAAAAGAAAGATAACTGCGAAAATTCGGTTTAACTTTTTCATTGGTCTAGGTTTGTTTCGCTTATATGACAGGCGAAAAAGGCCTTACCCCTATGCAGGAATGAAAAAATTTTAAAAAAAATTGAAAACCAGTCTCAGTGCTTAGAAAAAGCGTATTCCTGCCCTAAAACCCCACCACAATTCTTGTCCTAAGTTTTGTTCTTCGTACGTATTTCGCCCAAATACTCTAGGGGTGAAATACCCAAATGTCTCAGGGTGATCTGTATAGGTTAAATCAAAAATTCGAACGTTGAAGGAAGGCCCTCCATAGATGGCAAAGCCTTTAGCTAATTGAAAATCCGCTCCGATGTAGGCTCTATTGATTAGGTTGGTGGCGAGCACATTCCCCTTGTTCATCTGGGATGTACAGAGCTCAATATTGAGATATATTTTTCTGCCTAATCTGGGAGAGGTACCTATACCATATCCAAAAGACCAGGTGGTAGAATCGGCCTGCTCGGGTCTCATTCCAGCTGAAAGAATGTTATAAAATTTCCTGGTGCCTGTTCTCAGTGCAATATTCAAAGGGTAGATTTCATCAGCACCTATTTCTACGGTATGGTATCCTTTTCTTACAAAACTCAGAAGACCGATGGAGGCTCCATTCACACTGTCTGCATAGTTGAATAAACCAAACTGGAAGCCGTCGACAGTTCCGGCTGCGATATTCCCAAGAATACCTGCCTGAACTCCCTTAACGTCTCCTTGATTATAATTTGCCAGTGCAGAAATCTGTAAGCCGTTTAGCTCGCCGATTCCAATATTCAAAAGGGGAGATGCTTGTACTCCATTCACATTTCCAAGTGCAAAATTGGCAATACCTGCTCCCTGAAATCCAGTCACCGAATCCATATCCACATTGGCAATACCTGCCATCTGAACACCTTTCACCGGACCACCAACTTGGTTAAATAAACCAGCGAGCTGTAAGCTTTTTACGCCACCTCGGTTAATATTGAAAAGCCCTCCAAGTTCAAGCTTTTCAGTGCCTGCAGAATAGCCTCCAAGAAGGTTGATAGAGTAATCATTTACCACACTTCCTGAGAGCTTCATATTAGTCCCGACAAAAGGAAGCAAGGAGAACTGGAAACCTCTATTTAGGGTGTCCCGAACGTTTTCTGTGTTCTTATATCCAATTGATTTCTTCGTCCACAGAAGAAAATTCTTCATGGGTTTAGTAATCGTCTCGGCGGCTGCAGCCATTTTCTCCTTATCGGGTTTCAAATTGATCCTACTGAATGAGGATCTTTTTTGTTCGACAAGAAGAGTGTCAGAATAGCTTTCCTTATTGATGATCAATTCAAAATTTTCAGCAGCAGGATTCTTAACGGATATCTCAAAGAAGCCAAACTCATCCGTGGTCGATGATTTCAATGTGATTGGATTATAGACCGTTGCATTTCGGATTCTTTCTCCAGAGGTTTCATCTACCAGATAGCCGCTTATAGTGATCTCTTTTTCAGGTGGTGGGGCTGGTGAAAGTATGATGTAAACTCCGCGTTGCTTGTACCGAATGCTTCCCTGAAAAACAGCTTCTAATATTTCTCTACAGGATTCATTGACAAAGTTGCCTGTGATGCGCTGACTGACATCTAGTGCAGAAGGACTGTAAGAGAAGACCCCTCCAATTTCTTTAGAAAGCCGATCGAGGAAATCGTCGAGACGCTCATTCTGAACTGATATGCTTATTTCTTTCTCGAGTAGCCTGTTATCCTCAGCTTGTAGCCCTGAGAAAATTAAAAAAATGAATGCAATAAAAAGTAAAGATTGCTTCATCGATTTAAGTCTAAAAACATCCTTCGCCAGACAGAGTAATCTGGTCTTCAGTTTCACTTACTTCCAAGCCAAGTGTCTCCGAAATGATGCTGATGATTTCTTCAAGATCCTCATCCTCAAAATTAACGGTCAAGGTGCAACCGATGATATCTCCATCCAGGATAATATCCTTCTGGTAAACTTCACTAAGCTGACTCGTGATAGTCAACAGATCCTGATTCTGATAGGTAAAGATTCTCGATTGGTAAGCACTCACATTTTGGTCTGCTACATCCATTTCGAATGATCCGGTTGTCTTATCGTAAATCCCTTTTTGGCCTGCAGACAGCTCGATTCCTTCTTCGTTTGCCGTGTAAAGCCTAACTAGACCCGAGATTACTGATACCTCTACTTCAGTACTTTCCGGATAAGCTTTTACATTGAATTCGGTACCAATGTCCTCGATAATAAGTTCTTCTACCTTGACCTGCCAATTCACTTTTTTATCCTCAGGAATAGAGATCAAAGCCTCGCCACTAAGCTCAATTAATCCCGTATTTTTTCTTTCATCATAGGTCACTTTAGTCTCGGACTCTCTATTCAGGGCCAAAGTGGTTTGATCCGGTAAAGTCTGTAATTCCACCTCTGCCTGACTTGTGAAATTGTACTCCTCTGCGGTATCAATTTGCTGGTAAATCAAGAATGATAGAGCGGCTATCAATGCAAACCCCGCAGCAACTTTCCATAACCCTATAAATGCTGATCTACCTTTGGGTTGAGTTTGAATTCTCTGAGAAACGCTTTGCCATGCTTTTTGAGAATCGAATTTCTCATCCACAGCCAGTTTTGCTCGCTCATAGATGATAAGGGCATCGGAGACGTATTTTTCATTCTCAGCCGATTGGGCACGCCAATCCCGCAACTGCTCCTTTTCCGCAGCAGAACATTCATCTGTGATGAATTTCGCAATCAGGGTCTCTATGTCAAATTCTTCCTTATCGCTCATGGATCGAGAAAATTTTCCAACAGAAGCAAAATCAATGGGAGGTATTCCTTCAGCTCACTACGCATGATTTTAAGAGCTTTGCCCATTTGATTTTCAACAGTTTTTACTGAGATATTTAATTGTTTAGCGATGGCTTTATACTTCAATTCTTCAAACCTGCTAAGGGTGAAAATCAATCGGCATTGCTCAGGGAGCTTTTGCATGGCGGAACGAATTTTATCTTCCAGCTCACCTCTGATAGCCACAGAATCAGAGGCATGTTCTACACCTGGAGAATCCATTTTTGCGATCTCTTGATGCTGAGTTTTGACCTTCTGATGCTGAATTTCATTCAGGCAGGAATTCCTGATCATACGGTACAGGTATGCCTTTGCAGAAGTCTGAATGGAAATTTCCTTCCTCTTCTCCCAGATTCTCACAAATGAATTTTGAACCACCTCTTCAGCATCCTCCCGATCATTTAGAAAGGAAAAGGCATACTGGCAAAGTGGCTGATAATAGTCGTGAAATAGCATTTCCAGGGCTTTCTCGTCACCAAGTTTGATAGAATGAAAAATCTCCTGATCTAAGTCCTGCATGAAAATGTGCTGTTCCCACAAGTTAATAGGATAGGGGATTTTTTAATAAGACAAGTCAAACTCATCTTACCCCTATGTACCCTGGAAAAAAAGGTAGAATTTATTTCTGTTTGAAATTCTCGACGATGTAAGAGGCATCAACTTCCTTATCCCAGGAATTCGGTCTCTCGTAGTCCTGTCCTGATATCAAGACTTGTGCATTTGGGAAATCAGACTTGACTTCACCCCAGGTAGTATCCCTCCAATTGGCCTTATCCATTTCCAGAAGCTGAGTGCCCTTCAGAGGACCTGAAACTGCTCTTCCGATTAGTGGCCACCAAAGGCTTTCGGTTTCCCTATCCCAAAAGACGAATCCATCTAAACCATCCCAAACTTCCGGGTCAAAATAGGTATATCCGCTCAAGGCGAAGGTCAATTCCTCGCTACCATAGTTTCTTTCGTAAATAGCTCCTAAATCTGCTAAAACGCAGTAAGCTGCCATAATTGGTTCTCCATCGAGCATATCGTTTACCACCTCATGTCGCTTCAAATCTATGACAGCATATGCCTTGACTTCATCTCCCTTGAAAGCCACAAGAAACCTCTCCTCATCCGACCAGCTAGCATCTGCTTCCTCTACTGAGATGAACTCTGGCTCAAGTAAAGCTGGGAATGCTTCTCGACCTATTCCGTAATGAAACTGGGCATCTACCAACTCCAGATTGGAGACATCAAAATGCTGTGATTCATTCTCTCCTCCGAATAGCATTTTCTTTCCCTCAACCTCAAAAAATCTTCCACTATCCAGAGCAGATGGTCGTTGAACTTTGACCTCTTCACTTTCTGTCACCGATTGGGTTACATCTACTTTGCTTTCACAAGCCGCTAGTATTAGTACACCAGCGATCAGATAAAAATATTTCATGGCTATTGGAAGTTTTTAATCAGGTGATAACAGAATTCTACGATCTCACGATAGTTGTCCTTAGATATCTTCTCATCTATTCCATGGAATCGGGTAAGTGCCGTCGAATCCATTCGAATAGGGTAAAAGCGATATACATCATCCGCAATGTCGTAGAAGTATCTCGCATCTGTTCCTCCTCCGATCATTCCCGGAACTACTACGGACTCTGGGAATTGACTTCGGATGGTTTTTTCCAGTGTTTTAAAGGCTTCCGAGTCAATACCCGAGACAGGCGAGGGGTTGGTTGCAAAACCTGTTAATTCCACCTTTACCTTATCCGAGACCGTTTCTTCAATGTGTTGCTTTACAGACTCGATGCTTTCACCTGGAAGGATTCTGAAATTAACCGTAGCTTCTCCCAGAGTAGGAATCACATTGTCTTTTACCCCACCTTTTATAATGGTCGGTGCCGTTGTGGTATGAGCATTTAATCCCTCAAGAATAATGCTTTCAAAAAGCCATGGGTTCGCAAAAATAACCTTCCCGATAAAGGGTAATTCCGGAGCCATATATTCCAACTGGTCGTCCAGAGGATCCACCATTTTATAGGGTCTTTGATTCTCTTCTAAGTCCACGATTGCCTTAGCTAAAATTCCTAAAGTGTTCTCCTTAGGCGGTGCCGAGCTATGCCCGCCTTTGGTTTGTACAGTGAGCTTGAAGCTCGCATATCCTTTCTCAGATAAGTTGATGATAGCAATCGTTGGGTCTATTCCTTCTGCTAAACCTTCAGCCAGAAAACCGCCTTCGTCAATGGCCATGGCAGCATCTACACCTTTACTTTCCAGGTGCTCCGCAATAAGTTTTGCCCCTCTGGCTCCACCTATTTCTTCGTCATGTCCTGATGCGATATAAATGGTTTGTGCCGGTTGGAATCCTTCAGCGATAAGCTTTTCGATGGCTTCAAAAACCCCCAAAAGGGTTCCTTTATCATCAAGGGTGCCTCGGCCAATGATATCCTTCTCTGTTATTTTCCCAGAGAAAGGCGGTGCCTCCCATTGAGTAAGGGTCGGCTCATCTACAGGAACCACATCTTGGTGAGACATGAAAATGATCGGTTTCTTGTCTGTACCCGTTCCAGTCCATTCATATAGTAGACTATAAGTGTTAATCTTAGTGAGTTTTAGATTTTGGTGGACCAAAGGATATGTCTCCTCAAGGAACCTGTGAAAACCGAAGAACTCAGCCGAATCCGGTGCGATTTCTTCGCTGAATGAAATCGTTTCGAATTGAATTGCCTTTGACAGATTCTCATAAATCTGATCTGAAAAATTGACCTCGGTCAGTGTCCCTGGCTCCACTTGTTTGGAACTCAGTGTAAAAGTGTTGAATAGTAAAACTGCTGCAATAATTACTATTAGAGCCAAAAGGCCTAGTAGGATTTTTTTCATAGTTAGTGGGTTTTACCAGGCAAACCTGGTAAGTGAAAATAGTCAAAAAAGATTAGTTAAATAACTCCCCTACAAAATCATGGCTGGCTGATGCAAGCTATGCTACAATTGATAGTCTCTATCTAAAAGTGATGTGAAAGCAATTTTGCTTTCTTTCCTTGATGACGTAGATCTTGTTTTGCTTCTGGAAGTAACTAAGGACTTTTTCTAGCTTCTTTCGTTTTCTCCAATCCCATGACTTCTCTCCATCATAGCGGATATAGGAAATGTCAACGGAGAGTCCATAGGAATGAGAGCTGGTTCCCTTGGTGGCATTACGATTTCTACGCCCCAGTTTCTTTTGTTGTTGAATGGTACGAGTACCTGAAGTGATCGTAATGAAGCTGCCAGGTCCTGCTAGTGCCTGATAGGTCTGCCCTATTTCGTCTAATACTTTTTTGGCTTCAGGTGTGAGATAGGGATGGCTATGAGTAAGTTTTTCTACTTCGTATCCTATTCCCGAAGTAATTTCCACGAGATCTCCTTCTTCGACTAAATGGAAAAGCTGCTCTTCATCCAAAACAAGACGTGAACCGTTTTTTTCAGCAGCATTAAGGTGATAGGAATAAGAATTTTTTCTCAGCCGTGATTTATATTTTTCAAGGTCTGGAACGATAAAAATTTCCTCAGGATTAGTTAAGGGATCTAAATCCAAGTTTTCTCCATCGTCCTCTCCGCTTCCCGCAAATTCAAGAAGGCTTTCATAGGTTGCTGAAAGCTGTTTTTTAAGGTCTGGCTGGTAGCTCACCATGGCAAGAGTGCCAAGTGAGAAAAGGGTGAAAAATAGAAATATAAAGAACAGAGTCGTTCTCTTCATCTGTTGTGGAATTGTACTAGTCGGTTTAGTAGGTGAAGATAGGAAATGGGTGAAAATGCGCCAAACCTTTATTTTCTGAACGGTTTAGATGATTACATTATTGCAACTAATGAATTGAAGACCCTTTCTAAGTTGAGGATGAAAAAAGCCCAACTCCTTAGAGCTGGGCTTTTAATTTATTCGATCTCTACATCTGCAGTATTATCATCCGGTATTCGATCGATTAGTTTATTGAAAGGATCGATCCCTGCTTTCGCAGGCTCGCCTTTGACTCGAATGGTAAGGCTATTTTCTCCAGGTTTAATCTTGTACTTGGCCACATAAAGCGGATTAACCCGATCTTTGCCTTGCTCATCCTGATCATCTTCAGCAAAGATGCCTATGTCGATGTAATCACCATCATATTCTGCCGGAGTCTCTTTGCCAGTTTCATCGGCATAGATTTTTTGAGAAGTGAAATTAATGGTCACGTCATATTCATCTTCACCAACCTTTGTTGCCGTTACTTCCTCAGCCTTGTTATTGTAAAGCGTAATTTTTTTCCAGGTATCATCCAGATAATACATCAAGCTGTCAGGCGTGGCATCAGCTAGGTAATTGTAAAGATCTAAGGAGCCAGGGAATGGTGGTTCTTGTCTTAAACCAAAGTCCCGATTGAACTTGTATAAGGCTGAATCCATTGCCTCAGGTCCTATTAGATCCCTAAGGCCATAAAGAATTAAACTACCCTTGTTATACCACTGGTAGGCTCGATTACAGTTGATAAAGGTATTTTCTTTTTTGGATTCATTTGACCTTCCTCTTAAGTAATCATCCAGTTCATCTTCCAGGAATCGCTTCATATTTTCTTTTCCATATTTTCTTTCCGAAAGGATGAGAGCGGAAAATTCTGCTAAAGCTTCCGATGTCAAATTGGAACCTCGGGTATAGTTAGGCGTGATCTGATGAGCCCACCACTGATGCGCCAATTCATGCGCAGTTACATAGTAGACATAATCAAAACTATTTGGGTCAGAAAAATCTGCTATCCAGCCAAAGCTTTCTGCAAAAGGAACGGTATTAGGGAATGATTGGGCAAAGCCCGCATATCTAGGGAATTCAAGAATTCTCATCTGCCTAAATTGGAAATCACCATAGGTGTCCGAAAAATATTTTAGACCATCCTGATAGGACTCTACAAAGCGATTCAAATTATACTCATGCCCCTTCTGATAATAGATTTCAATATCCACTTCCTTCCCTGAGCTTAAATAGGCTTTGTCCCGAAGTATTTCATAATCTGCGGATAGCACAGAGAAAAAAGCCTGAATAGGTGTGTCTTGAATATAGTGGAAGTACCGCCTTCCATTTTCTTCCCATTCTTTCTGCAAATACCCTGGAGCTATGGCTATCTGATCCATACTTGTGCTTACCGTAGCCTCAAAATTGATCATGTCAGCATCATTCACGAACAGTAAATTGCTTCTACCATAAGGATCATCATGAGGAGGGAGATCTTCGGGTTTCTCAGGTAGCTCATACTTTCTCCTATCTTCATCACTGCTTAGTTCATTACTTGCATCATAGCCCATAGTTGGTAATCCACCTGCGATGAAACTTCCATTATAGACCAATTCCCTACCAAAGCCTCCATTTGGATAGGCCTTATTTAACACTTCGCTTTTAATCTGAAGCATAATAGTATCTCCAGGCATCATGGTCTGAGGTAAAGCCGTCATTCGATAGGAATGCTTTTCCTCTTTCTTCCCAAAAATCTGGAATTGTGAGGGCTCAAATTCTATCATATTCCTGTATGTCAATTCTTGACCATTAAGGAAGACCGAATAAGTCGTTAGTGATGAACCGTCAAAGAAAATAGAATCAATCGGGGAATCAGTTTTATTCACCAGTCGCACGTCTGCTTCAAAAAAAGCATCCCTCTCTTTTGGGAACAGGTCCGCCTTGAGATTAACGTCCGTGATTTTTGGTTCAGGCATAAACTCATACTTCTTCAATTGCTTTTCATAAGCCACAGATCTGAGCTCCCCTTCATCGGATGTTCTGTAAGTATTGGTGTAAACCGTCGATCTATATATCAATCCAAAGCAAACTAGTCCTATAATGAGGAATCCGTAAGAAGCTAAGGATGTCTTATTGGACATTTTGCTTTTTGCAGTTCTCCATCGGCTTTTCAAGGAGTTTTCGGTGCCTCGGCTGTAGAAAGTGGCGAAGAAAAGAATCAGGAATAAACCAATCGCTGTCCAATACACATTAAACCAAAGTAATGGTTCCCAAAAGTGGCCCAGGCCATTCATATCACTCCATCTGTATCCTGGCTTATAAGAGAAGAAAAATGCATTGAAGCCATATCCAGCAAAGTCTCTCAGAATGATCATAACCACCCAAATCCCGATGGCGGCAGCATGTCCTGCGAACTTGTTATTCACTACCAGGTGAACGGCAAATACCAGCATCACCATCTGTAAGTAATCAGGCAATGAGATCAGATAACTGTCCACCAGATAAATCCCAAAATCAAACTGGAAGTAGCCCTTGAGAATTTGAACAATCACTCCCACAAAGATTGGAATGGTAGTAAGCATCAAGCAGATCATGGCGATTCCAGCAAACTTGGAAGCAATAACCGTCATATCCTTGACCGGGAAGGCATCATTTATTACCGAGTAACCTGAGGATCTATCACGGTGGAGGGTTTCTCCAGTGAAGAAGACAATGATGATAAAGACAAAGAGGTTGAAGTCAAATGTCTTATACTCCATCAGGAATGATGTCACCGGGAAATTTGGAACACTGTATAGTGTAATTCCGATCCAAAAATCAAGGATAAGAAACACCACACCACCAAGAAGGATGGACTTAAAATAAATGTCCTTGTAGATGTTCTGGAACTCGATCTTAGAAAGTGTTTTGAAGCTATTCCATTGATAGCCTTTTCCAAAGTCGGTGATAACGGAAACTGGTGATGAGGACTTTTCCTGTTTTGTTTCCTTTTCCAGCTTAGTCTTCTTTTGACTGGTTTGGAAGAAGTAAGAGAAGCTAAATCTAAAGTAGGCCGCAAGAAAGAAGAAGAGACCTATTCCGACCCAAAGGAGTCGATTGATCAATAAATTCCCCTGTATAGGAAGCAGGAATGAATTCTGCTCATAGGGGGTAAGATATCGAGTTTGGTAACTGAAGGTATTGAGCCCAAAGGGATCCATGATCTCCACGAGGTCTCTGTTTTCAATGTCCTGGGCAAGAAAATTAGCTAGAAGATAGATGATGAATACAATGATTCCTCCTGAGTAAATCGACCTGATATTCCTGGTGTATACAATCAAAGCGAAAAACAGAGCCCCTGCCAACCATAGATTTGGAACCAATAGAGTTAACCAGGGTTGGAAATAATTCACCAGAATATTGGGTCCAAACCGAAGGGGGTCAGTTCCGAAAAGGGTAGGGCCTAGAATAGATCCAAGGTAAACCCCTACAATGGTCCCAAGTGCAATAAAAAGTAGGGTAACAAAAGAGCCCCAGAATCTTCCCATAAAATACCCGGTTTTTGAAATAGGGTAGGAAAAGAGGAAAGTGCCTGTCTTATGCTCAAGATCCCTGTAAAGGGGAACTCCCATCACGGCGGAAGCAATCAAAATCCCAAAAATTGACACCAGGATCAGCAGGTTTGCAATAACAATTGGGGCATTGTGAAATACCTTTTCTGATGCCGGAGTATTACCGAATCCCACCAAAAGCATGGGCACTATCATAAGAATCGCGAAGTAGATGTAGGTCGCTGGGCGACTGAATCTATACTTCAGTTCGAAAATGAAAATATCCTTAAACATAGCTCCTGATTAAATTGTAATTGGATCTACCTTTTTAGATATATTGCTGAAGTAAACGTCCTCCAGATCAGCTGGAACAGCCTCAAATCCTTCACCTGGATTTTCGTCACTCTCTATTCTCAAGCTTAGCTTACCCTCGAGAAGCTTAGTGGAAATCACAGAATATTTATCCCGGAAATCGTCTAGCTCAGACTTCTCAATAGATTTCTGATAGATTCTACCTTCTACTGATGCGATGCCTTCAGATGGCTTACCTTGCATCAATACTTCACCCTGGCAAATGATTGCCATGTTAGAGCATAGCGTATTCACATCTTCCACGATATGTGTAGATAGGATGACAATAGTATTCTCTCCAATCTCCGAAAGAAGGTTATAGAATCTGTTTCTCTCAGATGGATCCAAGCCAGCTGTTGGCTCATCCACGATGATTAGTGATGGATTTCCTACCAAAGCCTGAGCAATTCCGAATCGCTGACGCATACCTCCGGAGTAGGTGCCCAGTCCTTTTTTTCTATGCTCATAAAGATTCACCTTATGGAGTAAGCTCTCCACCAAATCCTTCCGCTCTCCCTTGTTTCCAACGCCCTTCATTTGAGCGATATGATCCAGCATCACCTGAGCATTGATCCTTGGATAGAGGCCAAAGTCCTGTGGGAGATAACCCAGCTGCTCCCGAACAGATTGAGGGTCCTTCAAGACATCGATGGTATCCAGCATAATACTTCCTTCATCCGGATCTTGTAGGGTGGCAATTGTTCTCATTAGGGTGGACTTTCCAGCTCCATTTGGACCTAAAAGACCAAACATGCCTTGAGGAATGGTCAAAGAAATGTTGTTCAAAGCCTTTACTCCATTCGGATAGGTCTTTGAAAGGTTGTTAATGGTTAACTCCATAGGTGGATTTTTTAAAAGTGACAAAAAGTGTTAAGTAGCTTAGATGCTGATTTTCAAGCCTCTGTCAATTTAGTAAATAGTTTCAATAATCGAATTCTAAGACTAGAGTCTGCTCCTGCTACTTAAAAGATGCCGAATGACCAAGATCGGTTGTAAGAGGCTAGTATTTTTTTCACTTTAGGATTTCCAATAATTCTCGTATGAAAAGACTATTCAATTTTCTTTTACCTCTTTCTGTTCTTGTCCTTAGCTTTTGCTCCCCCAAAATAGAGGAGAGCAAACTTGGAGCCTTGGAAGCTTTTGCAGAAATGGTGCAGGCAGGAAATAAACCTTTAGCGCTTAGCCATCCTATGAGTAGTGAAGAAGCTGATGCATTTTGGCCGGAGGCTCAGAAAATTGCTGAGAAATATGGAGTAGAGATTTATCGGGAATATGATCTAATGGAATCCGGACTTTTTGATTTATCCGGGATTCAGGGGATGGAAGTTTTTATCACCTATTCAGGAACCAATCTGGAAGCATATCTGGCTTACAAAGAGGAAATGGCTTCCCTAAACCTTGAAAATAATCGAGAGAAGTTTACGGCACTCTCTAGAAGTTTTGGAAGGTTATTGGGATATCCTGCTTGGAGAATTAATGACTTGATGGCAAGAAATACTGATTTTCGTGACCTTGAGGATTTTGGAATTCAAGGTCATGAGCTGGTTTGGTTTTATAAGGACTTAGCCAAGGCCAAAGCTTTTTATAAAGAGACACTTGGTCTGAATCTCGTGGAGGAGAATGATGAATCCGCAAAGTTTCAGATTGCAGGAGATTCCTATTTGGTCATTAAGGATGTGAATTCCTCCAGCTACTCTGGCAATGAAAGGAAGTCGGTAGCCTTGGCTTTGCTCACTGACCATCTTGAAGATTGGTATGCCCATGTGCAGGAAAAAGGAGTCGAGATCAAGTATACACTCAAGCAGAATCCTAAGGGTGCTCATGATGGGTTTGTAGCGATTGATCCTGAGGGGTATTTGCTGGAATTTGAAATGTTCCGAGATCATCCGGAGAATGAAAAGCTAATGCCCAGATTAAGAGCACAAAGCCCTGAAGAAACATCATTTGGTGGTAACCTGAATTTCTATAGCTCAGTATCCTGGTTGTATTACGAGGACATGTTGCCTATGCAAAATTGGGTGAAGGAAGAGCTGGGCTTGGAGTTGATTGTGGACCAGGGCTGGGCAAAGATCTATGCCTTTTCTGACCAATCTTACCTGGGACTGGTGGACGGACTAAGAGGGATGAACACTTTTTCTGAAGATAAGCTTATCGAGTTTGGAGTGATGCTCGAAGATGCCGAGGGCTGGGAGAATTACCTTAAGTCCAAAACTTCCGCAGACCGGGAACCAATGACCTTTCAGGATTTAGGAGGGTATTTATTTAAGGTAGAATAATACACAAATAGGGAGCAAGTCCATGGCTGCCTTAAAAATCTATTAAAGTATTGGATTTGCACTTCAGCTTTAAA
>CAZLUY010000378.1:0-2155 GCA_964562785.1 uncultured Limnohabitans sp.
ATTCAGTTTCTTAGGCTGCTCAGCTATAATGGCTGCCTGTTTCCCAAAAAGAGTTTTGGCCTGATCTAAATATTTGCTCGCTTCAGGATTGAAAGTTGCCATGGTTAGAAATAAAGCTGTATTTCATTCTTCACCTTTTGAAGGGCAAAAGAAATGGCGTCCGAGTTTCTCTCCAGGCTTATGGTGAAAACACTCTTAGCGAAGTCAATCCCACTTGCTTCAGTATCTATGGACTGTCGGCTTTGATTCAAAATTGTAATCACGTACTCTACAGCAGCTTTTACTGCTTCCCGTGTTTCTTCAGAAAAGTATACTTGCTGACTAAAGTTGTGTGAAAATTCTTCCCTTACATCATTAATCAATATGGTATACAATTCACTGGCCGAATGTTGAGTGGGGTTTGACCTGCGAACCAGATTGTTAGGGGTAATTCTTTCAAGGAGTAAACACAAGCGCTCCCCGGCCTGCAATCTAACCGGAAGTATGGTTTGAGTATTCTGTGTCTTGAGATCAACCAGCATCTTTTCCCTTTCTTTAGATAGATAAGATGCCACAATCAGATACATTCCATACAGAACCACCCCAGCAGGTAAAATGGCAAGCAACAAGTCGTTTAGGTACTCCATAAATTAAATTTTTTCAAATATCGAAGAAAGGGTAAAGGAACCTCGCAATTGAGCTCATTATTTTTACGAAATTCGAACCAAATTCTTGCCAATTTGATTTCATTTTCATGATTATCCCCATAAAAATAACCGAAAAGGCTGAAGCCGAAATCAGGCATATTATGGACACCAAAAACATCCCTCAGGATTATTTCTTAAGAGTAGGAGTCAAAGGTGGTGGATGCGGTGGAATGTCCTATGCCTTAGGCTTTGATAAGCCAAAGGATGAGGATGAGCAAATGGAAATTGCTGGAATTCCCGTCTTGATAGAAAAGAAGCATGTAATGTTTTTGATGGGAATGAACATAGATTTTTTTGAGGGGGAGGATGCTCGTGGCTTTACCTTCGTAAACTCCGATTTACCAAAAAGACACGATCTTTAATTTTTGAATTATATTGAAGATATGACTCGAGCTATCTTCAAAAATCTGATTTTCACTTTTTTACTCCTATTTACTCCTATCCTACTCTTTGCTCAGGTGAGATCGCTTGAAGAGGGTGAGAGTCCCGGAAAAGGAAATGTGGAGCAATTAGATTTCATTATCGGTTTTTGGGAAGGCCCTGGTTTTGGTGGACAATGCGAGGAATCCTGGAGCGACTCAAAATCTGGTGAAATGGTGGGTACTTTCAGGCATTTCTCCGATGGAGATTTAGTATTTCTCGAATTCATGCGAATTATACCTGAAGGAGATTCCTTTACTCTAAAAGTGAGACACTATAATCCAGATGGGAATAGCTGGGAGGAAAATGGTGAATGGGTTGATTTTAAGTTGATCGAGATAGGCACGGATACAGTTTGGTTTGACGGAATGACCATAAAAAGAGAAGGAGATCAGCTGACCTATCATCTTGCCTTTGGTGAGGGGGAAGAAAAGGAAACTGCTAAACTGGTCTTAAAGAAAAGGTCCCTCTAAACTTCAAGGACTTTAACATTTATTGGAAAGGAGAAATCAACTCATACTCATAGAGCTGATACCAAATTTTCGCCAATTCAAAAATCTTCAAAGCCCGGCTTTACATTATCCCAGAATTCATCCAAAGCAATAATTCTTGGTTTAAGGAATGAAATCATTTCGGGCCAGGTATTTTCATCCATCACATTTACCCCTTCTATTCTTTTTATGATCCTTGAGACAGTTTGACCATTTTCATTTTGGGTCAATAACTGCCAATCCCAGACTTCTTGAGTGGATCCCTCCAGAACTTTCTTCAGAGCCTTAAACTGATCAAAAAATAATTCCTGAAGTTCTGGATCAGCATGAGCAATATCTATGGAAATGGAGGCATACCCCCTCTCGGCTTCCATTCGGAAGTAAATATCCTTAACTCCTGATTTATAGTTTTGCCAACTTATCTTCCTTCCCTGAGCATTGGGAACAGGCTTCATGTATTGTCCAAAGCTTGTCCAAAACTTCTTTCGAATAGCACTCTTTTCAGCTCTTGAATACAAGTCTTATCTACTTTTGGAAGTCTCCTGGAAACCTAACCGT
>CAZLUY010000379.1:0-2864 GCA_964562785.1 uncultured Limnohabitans sp.
GGTGTACCCCTGCTTCTTCTGGCAATTTCATATGCCGCGACCTCATCAATTGGAGAGTCCAATATTCCTGCAGATCGCATGCCAATATCTGTTAGCAGCTTGGCATCGTAGTACTCCAACCGGCTATTAATTCCAAAACGCGCTCGTAGAGGTGAAGTGAGTAGTCCTGATCTTGTTGTGGCTCCTATTAGTGTGAAAGGGCTCAATGTTATTTGAACTGACCTAGCATTAGGACCACTATCCAACATGATGTCAATCCTGAAATCCTCCATTGCTGAATAGAGGTATTCTTCCACAATAGGGTTGAGTCGATGAATCTCGTCAATGAATAGCACATCCCCTTCTTCCAGGTTGGTGAGAAGCCCTGCCAAATCCGAAGGCTTATCTAGCACTGGGCCTGAGGTGATCTTGATACCCGTGTTAAGCTCGTTGGCAATGATATGGCTCAAGGTAGTTTTCCCTAATCCAGGAGGTCCGTGGAGAAGAACATGGTCCAGAGATTCCTCCCTCTTTTTAGCTGCAAGAACAAAGACTCGCAAGTTTTCAACGATTTTGGCCTGACCGGTAAAATCTTCAAAGCTTAGTGGTCTCAGTGCCTTTTCGATCTCTCGATCACTCGAACTTAAATGTTCATCGTCCGGGGATAAATACTCTTCTCTCATGTTTTTTGGAACCAAAACAAATATAGAAAAATACCATTGCCAAGAAGCTAATTTCTGATCTCAGGAACGAGAAATATCAATTACCTTTGGAGCCAGTTAGTAGTAGAGAATATGAGACCAAACGCCCGTAAAAACATAATCTATTCTTTGATCCTCCTACTCATGGTGGTATTTGTTTATACCTGGAGAAAGAATAATCAGGCGAATCCACCTGTGATAAATCCAATGGACCAACCAGGGAAGGTCACCTTGAGCGGTCAGACCATGGGTACAACTTATAATATCACCTATTTGGATGAGAATGGAAGAGATTTTCAAGCTGGAATAGACTCATTACTCATTGTTTTCAATCAGAGCTTATCGACGTATATACCAGAATCAGAAATTAGCCGCTTCAACCAGCAGGACACACTAAAATTTGAACTTCCATTCATGCCTCCAATTCTTGAAAGAAGTGCTGAGGTATTCCAAAAAACTGGAGGGGCATTTGATCCAACCATCGGTCCATTGGTAAACATCTGGGGATTCGGACCAGATGGTCCCAGCCTGAAGGATTCCGTGGAAATAGCTTCACTTCTGCGTCAGGTAGGTTTTAACAAAATCTCATTTGACCAGGAGGAGATACGAAAGGATTCGCTTATGTATCTCGATTTCTCAGCTATAGCTAAAGGCTATGGTGTGGATGTGGTAGGAGACTATCTAGAACAAAAAGGAGTAGAAAACTATCTGGTAGAAATTGGAGGAGACCTAGCCGTAAAAGGGGTAAATGATAGGGGAGAACTTTGGAAGCTAGGAATTAACAGGCCAGATCAGGCTGCATCGGCATCTGATCTTTATAGCATGGTTGCCTTAGATAATAGCGGAATGGCTACATCTGGTAACTATAGAAATTTCTACATGCGTGACTCTGTTATGATTTCCCATACCATTAATCCAAAGACCGGATATCCTGTTAGCCATGGGTTGTTAAGCGCTACGGTAATTGCTGAGGATTGTATGACTGCTGACGCCTATGCTACCGCCATGATGGTAATGGGTACCGAAAAGGCTATTCAACTTGATGAGTCTATGGAAAACCTGCAGGTGTTCCTCATCTATGGTGATGGAGCGGGTGGCTATACTTCTTATGCAAGCGAATCATTGAAACCCTATTTGTCCTTTCCCATGAAATAATGGGCTAAATGCAACAATATTGAATTTTATTACCTTTGTCGCGGTTTTACCCTCAGTTTCCAGTAAACAGGAAACCAAGACATGTTAATAAACTTCCTATTATTATTCCTTACGGCATTTGGAGCAGGTTCCCTTGTTTTGTTTTATCCCTCTTTCCGGGATAAATATTTCAAGCTTGTCTTGGTTTTTGCAGGGTCATACCTGTTCTCCATAACCATAATTCACCTTATTCCTGAGTTATTTTCCAGTGGGTATTCATCTACTTCAATGGGTCTGTGGATTTTGCTTGGATTCCTTCTTCAAACCCTGCTTGAATTTTTATCAAGTGGTGTAGAGCACGGGCATATCCACCTCCACAAGAAGAATTCTACTGCAGGAATCAGCACGGTCATGTTGGGTTTATTCATTCATTCCTTTTTGGAGGGAACACTTTTGACTCATGGGCATCTTATGGGAGAGCATCTGGAGACGGTAGGGCATGTACATGATAGCAATACCCTTCTGGCTGGAATTTTAATGCATAAAGGTCCAGCAGCTTTTGCTTTAGCGGCGATACTAAGTTCTATTCTTTCCAGAAAGTGGACGATTATTTTGCTTGTCGTATTTGCCTTGGCCTCACCTTTAGGGATGATCGCCAGTAATTATTTATATGAAGCAGATATCTTAAATCGGCAGGGAGTTGGAATCCTATTCGGATTGGTAGCAGGTAGTTTCTTACATATTTCTACCACCATATTTTTTGAAAGTAGCCCACAGCATAAGGTTCAATGGGAGAAACTATTGGTTAGCTTTCTAGCTGCTGGTCTCGCTATCCTATCTGAGTTTTTATTTTAGTTTTTCGGCAAGAGGCTCTTTCGCTTGAATTTGTATATTCATGCTTGCCTTGAAATCAAGGTACAGCCTTTACCTCAATCTAGACCTCATAATGACCGAGCCCAGTCATCCATCGAAAAAAGCCTACTGGCGAAAAAATGTCAAAACGCTTCTTTTTCTTTTGCTGATATGGTTCCTGGTTTCCTTTGGAGCAGG
>CAZLUY010000380.1:0-2977 GCA_964562785.1 uncultured Limnohabitans sp.
CCAACTCCTGAAGAGTAGAATTTAGTCGGTCTCCATTTACCTTCATGTCCTGGGTAAAGACTGGAGAATAAAGTAGAAGTAAGATTAAGGTGGTGATGATAACTCGTTTCATAAACTTCGATTTTTATCAAAATAAAAAATCCCTCAGAATTCTGAGGGATTATAATCATTTCATCCAAGCAAGCTTAATTTCATCCGGGGCTTTCATCCGGTCAGCCAGTCTCATGTATCGATCGGCGAGGTTTGCAAGGTAATCCTGTGCTTTAGCCGCCATGTCATTAAGCCCGGTCAATGTTTCAATCTTCCAAAGTTTGACTAAGTGCTCAATGATTCGAGCATAATCCCAACCGGTGTACACACCAATCTTTTGCGTAATAGCTGAGAAATCGGCGAAAAGAGATGGGTTATTTCCACCTTCTCCCATCATCACTGCAGGCATGACGATTTGCTTTCTCATCATTTGCTCAAATGCATGAATCGCACCGTTGGGATCGATTTCGAATATTTTAGACATAAATGCTTTATAAGCCTTTTCATGTCTCGCTTCATCACCGGCAATAGTCTTGCATATTCTGGATAGTACAGTGTCTCCGGCTTTATCGGCAAGCTTACCAGTATTCACGTGAGAGATTTTGGTTGCTCTCTCCTGGAAGGAGGTGTAGATGATCGCCTGGTATGGGTCTCCATCAGTATTTGGATCAAAACCGTTGTGTAGTAATCTGTGGATGGTTTGTTCTACGGCTTTCATATCCACTCGGCCCGTCATATATAAGTATTTATTCAATAAATCACCATGACGATTTTCTTCAGCAGTCCAAGCCTTTGACCATCTTACCCAACCTGATGGATTAAATAGACTTCTCTCGTCATTTATTCCTTCAATCAAGTTGAAGTACGTTTGGTAGCTAGGAAGGGCCTCTTCGGTAATCATGTTACCCACCAAAGAACTGAGAATGGTATCTGGAATTCCTGCGGTTCTTTCCTGGAGGGCCTTGATTTCCTCCTGAATGGTAGGACTTTGGAAGTCAGGGAGAAAATCTGATGGTTGCCAGCAATCATCCGGATCAACCAAAATGTTGTCCACAGCGTCAGCAACCGTCCCCTCAATTTGCGAGATTACCTCCAAGTTCTTTTCCAGCTCGTAGTTAATCTTCTTTTCCTTGCTCATTTTTTTTGCGTTAGTACAACTTTAACTCAGCAATTGGAAAGGTAGTTACAATTCCGCTAAAAATCGCCCTTAGGATGGGCTTTGGCTTAATTCTTTGACAAGCGGAAGGTCTACTTTTATTTTTTTCTTTTACTTATGTGAAATTGAATCTTCGGTAATTTCTATCCAGACAAAGAAAATGAAGAAAATATTGGTCATCGGCAGTAGTAATACTGACATGGTGGTTAAATCACCAAATATTCCTCGACCAGGAGAAACGGTTCTTGGTGGAGATTTTTTTTCCTTCGCAGGGGGCAAAGGAGCTAATCAAGCTGTTGCCGCTGCCAAGCTTGGAGGTGAAGTAGTCTTCTTGGCAAAAGTTGGTGCAGATAGCATGGGAGAGCAGGCCATTAAAGGTTTTCAAAAGGAAGGAATAAATACTAGTAGGATATTAAAAGATCCCTCCAGTCATTCTGGAGTGGCTTTAATTATGGTAGACGAGAAAGGTGAAAACTGTATTTCAGTAGCTTCAGGAGCCAATAATTCTTTTACTCGAGAAGACATTGATGGAATAAGTGACCTTCTAGACGAAGTGGAGTTTGTTCTAATTCAATTGGAGATACCACTTGAAATCGTAGAATACCTTGTTGCGAAGTGTGCCAATGTTCCAGTCAAGGTTATCCTTAATCCTGCTCCCGCGGCGCAATTGAGCGATGACTGCCTGAAAGCCCTACATATGATTACCCCAAATCAGACGGAGGCGGAGTTGCTTACAGGAATTAAGGTTGATGATGAGCACGGAGCGAAAGAAGCTGCTAGAGCACTTTCTAAAAAAGGCGTTGAAAACGTAATCATCACCCTCGGCTCAGGAGGGTCGTATTTTTTAACTCCTGATGGAGAAGGACTTCTTCCTGCCTATCCAGTAGATGCCGTGGATACTACTGCAGCGGGAGATACCTACAACGGTGGTTTGGTTGTCGCTCTCAATGAGGGTAAGTCAATTAAAGAGTCCATTGATTTTGCATCCAAAGCTGCTTCCATATCGGTGACTCGAATGGGCGCTCAAAATTCACAGCCCTACCGAAAAGAAATTAATTAAAAACCCAACCTATGTTTATTCCTGAATCCTATGGACTTGCCGTCGCTCTTTGCGTGATCACTATGATTTGCTGGGGGTCATGGGCAAACACCCAAAAACTTGCTTCTAAATCCTGGCCATTCCCATTGTTTTATTGGGACTATGCATTAGGTATTGTAATTCTATCCTTGGTTTTCGGGCTGACACTTGGGAGTTCTGGCGCTGAAGGTAGAGCGTTTATTGATGATTTGGGCCAGGCAAACCCAGAAGCTATGGGTTCAGCCTTACTAGGGGGAATCATTTTCAATCTTGCCAATCTTCTTATTGTGGCAGCTATTGATATTGCTGGTATGGCAGTAGCATTTCCCGTTGGGATTGGAATTGCTCTGGTGCTAGGAGTCCTAGTGAATTATCTTGCAGAACCGATTGGGGATCCAATCATACTTTTCCTGGGAGTTGCTTTAGTTGTTCTCGCCATTATTTTGGATGCCATTGCCTATGGAAAACTCTCCAAAGGAAAAGCACAAACTCCAAGCAAAGGAATAATTCTATCCATCGCTGGCGGTATCCTTATGGGATTTTTCTATCGCTTCGTTGCGGCGGCTATTTCTACTGACTTTGCCCAACCAGAGGAAGGCTTAATGACTCCGTATACTGCGGTTTTTGTTTTTTCCATAGGGATTTTCTTATCGAATTTCCTTTGGAACAGTTTCTTCATGTTTAAGCCACTCCAAGGCAAGTCCGTGAGCTAT
>CAZLUY010000381.1:0-2046 GCA_964562785.1 uncultured Limnohabitans sp.
GCAATAGATCAATTGAATAAGGTAAAGGCAACCTTATCAGAACTGGCCATTCCTCAGGAAAAAGTCTTTATTCATGCTGATGCTGCTTTAATGGGCTTTATCTATCCTTTCCTTGAAAATCGAGAAAAGCTTTTTAACAATGGAGTGAATAGTATGGCTATTTCAGGTCATAAGTTCCCCGGCACCATACATCCTTGTGGAGTGTTTATCTCTACTCAGTCCCTCCAGGATGAAATCTTCAAAGCATCCAGTTGGGTTCCCTATCTTGAGGTGAATGACACCACCATCAGTGGCTCAAGAAATGGATTCCTGGCTGTAAACTTTTGGTATATCATTCAAAAGAAAGGGATTGAAGGCTTTAGAAAAGAGGCGAAAACCTGTATCAATAATGCTCAATACTTATTTGATCAGCTTCGCGCCATGAACTATCCGGATGTAGCCTACAACGCGGACCAAATTATCGTCACATTTAAAAAGCCATCTGAGGAAATAGTACAGAAATATCAGCTTGCTACCCAAGAGGATAAGGCTCACGTAGTCGTGATGCAGCACATCAACAAGCATAAGATTGATGAGTTTTGCGCAGATTTAAAAGCAACCCTGTAATCGGGTTTACTATCTTCTTCTGATTCTTTGAAGCGGGAATACAACAGGAGATTCATTTCCATCCTTACCTACAGCAGCCACACCGAAGTAATAATTATCGATAACGATTCCTTCTAGCGTATGCTCATTCACACCTGAAACATAGACGAAGCTATCCCAGGTTGGAGAAGTAGTTAATCTGAAGTAAATCTTATATCCAGCAATATTTGGATCCTCACTTGCTTCCCAAGCTAAAGTGGTGGAAGGTCTTACGGCCCCTCCTATTCTCACGTCCTTCGGGGCAGGTGGTGCCCAGGCAAGTCCTGCAAGAGAAATTGCATTCACTGAGGTAAGCTTGGTAGCGTAATCAAAGTTTACACCTTCAATTACGTCTCCATATTCTATACCATTCTCAACTCTAATATCCTGATGTTGTCTGTTATAATTCTCATGGGCTTCCATGATTCTTACTCCAGCAAAACCTAAATCATTGAATGGCCGGTGATGACCTCCACGTCCAAATCTATCCAGTCTGTAAATCATCATAGGATTCATTTCAGGCATATATGTTTTCACTTGGCCATGAATATATCTGGCAAGCTGTCTGGAAATACCATCCACTTCGCCACCTGTAAATCGTCTTGATCTTCTCGCCTGATCGGATTCATTTGCTGGAGTAGGCTCAGAAAATATTCGAAAGGTTCTATTATCAATTACCCCATCAACTCCTTCGATATTTCCAATCATATCATTATTAAGGATACCCACTATCTCCCAATCTTGTCTTCGGGTGTATTGGGCAAGTCCTTGACCACCAAATAATCCTTGCTCTTCGCCTGAAAGGCCAGCGAAGACAATGCTATGCTTGAATTCGTACTTTGATAAAACTCTGGCAGCCTCAATCGTGCCTGCCATTCATGAAGCATTATCATTAGCTCCCGGAGCATCGATTTCATAGTTCATGGTATCAGAGGCCCGTGAGTCAATATCTCCTGACATAATCACATGGGAGTTAGGATAGTCAGTGCCACGTAAAATAGCGATCACATTAACCACATAGGCATCCTTCGGGACTCTGGCATTTCCTTCTGCGGTCACGAAATCCTTTTGGTAAAATACTTCCAGGCAACCTCCACATTCCTCAGAGATTTTATCAAACTCAGCCTTAATCCATCTTCTGGCTGCACCGATTCCCCTTGTATCGGAGAGCGTATCAGAAAATGTATTTCTGGTTCCAAAACCAGCTAATCTCCTTATATCTGATTCTATTCTTTCAGAAGACGTGTTTTGAATGATCTCATAGATTCGGGTATCCACCTGAGGAGGTGCTTGTTGCCCGAAGCTGAAACCGATTAAACCAAGAAATAGTGTGGGTGTAAGGATTTTTAATAAAACTCTCATTGGGTGTATAATTTGGTTGGGAAGTTAGAAGAAGAATACCTCCCAGAGAAAGAAAAGTTT
>CAZLUY010000382.1:0-2260 GCA_964562785.1 uncultured Limnohabitans sp.
GTGACTCAAATGTTCTTCGATAATGCTAAGTATTTCAAGTTTGTGGAGGATGTAAGAGCTGCTGGAATTGATGTTCCAATAATCCCTGGTATCAAACCCATCACCACGATCAATCAGATCACCATGCTTCCAAGAACCTTCTTCCTTGATCTTCCAGATCCGTTAATGGATGAGCTGGAAAAGTGTAAGACTAATCAGGAAGTAAGAGAGGTTGGAATTGAATGGGCAATTGCTCAAAGTAAAGAACTAATCGCTGCAAATGTTCCGTCCTTACACTTCTATACCATGAGTAAGGCACATTCTACTTATAAAATCGCGGAAGCTGTTTTCTAAAAAATTAGTATACTCACTGTATGAAGAGACTATTTTTTGGTCTGGTTCTACTGATTTTTTCATTTCAGGCGCAAGCTCAGGATCTAGTTTATCTAAATGCCTACGAGTATCCTGTAAAGGATATTTCAACGCATTCTTATTCTTATGTGAGAGTGACGACGAGAAATGGTAATGCAATCCAAACCCAGACCTTCAACTTAGACACTATAAAGGTTGTTCACTCAACGATCTTGCTTGATGATAAGGGAAATGAAACAAGCAAGAGGGTTCTTCGATATTATGAAGATGGAACGATGAAATCCAATATTCGAGAGAATCTGGCCGAAAAAACAGTAGAAGAAAAGCACTATTATCCTAGCGGAAAGCTTAAAGTTGAGATTGAAAAAAAGAAGGGCAAGGTCATATCCCAAGACTACTTTGATATAAATGGCTACCCGGCAAAGGCAAGGGGTTTCAAACCGGCATCTCCAAAAGGAGGTGCAAAAGGGTGGATGCAATACTTAGCTAAAAATCTTCGCTATCCAGTGACCTCAAGGAATGCAGGCATAGAGGGAACGGTAATCATAGGGTTTGAAATTGATAAAAAGGGTCAGGTATTAAATCCAGAGGTAGTGAACCCTGAGAATGTAGCCGCTGATTTGGCAAATGATGCATTACGGGCAGTTTTGGACTACCCAGATCTTTGGAGTCCTGAGCTAGAAAATGGATTCCCAGTTAAGACTAAAACTAAGCTGCCAATTACTTTCAAGACAGGAATGTAGAATAGTGGGTTTATTTACCCCATCTTTTTCAAGGCATCCACAAAATGGTCTAGTTCCTCCAGACTTGTGTAAACATTAGGACAGATACGACATCCATGGACTCCCTGACCATCTATAGCCACAGTCCATATTTGATGTTCATCTAACAGAGTTTTTGCCATGTCTGCCGGTTTCATTCCTTTTATCCCAGCGTTGGCAATACCACAGGATCGAGTTTTATCTTCAGGAGTATTGATAATTACATGATCCAATTCTCTCGCCTTGTCGATCCAGTAATTCTGCAAATACCGGAGTCTGTCCTCCTTTCTTTTTCCTCCTATGGCATTATGAAAATCTATAGCGTCGGCAATAGCCAAATCATTATGAACCGGGTGAGTACCAATATGATTAAGCCTTCGGATGTGACCTGGTTCGGTTTTGCCTTCTGCAAGTAGGGGCCAGATCTTATCGATATTTTTTTCTTTTACATATAAAAAGCCAGCTCCAAGCGGTGCGCTCAGCCATTTGTGTAGACTTGTGCCATAATAATCACAGTCCAGATCTTCTATGGAATACTGGAAATGTCCAAAGGCATGCGCACCATCGACGAGTACATCCACACCTTTGGCATGAGCCATATCACAGATCTTTCGAATAGGAAGAATATGACCCGTAATGTTCACGATGTGACAGACCATTAGAAGCTTTGTATTTGGGGTGATCGCCTGCTCATAAGCTCTTACTACTTCCTCATCATCCTTGGGATGCATTGGAACATCAATCACATTTCTTTTGACACCGAATCTTTGCTCTACCATTTTGAAGTGATTGATCATGGCTCCATAATCCTGATTGGCCATCACCGCTTCATCTCCTTTTTTCCAAGGAAAACCCCCAATAATCATATCAAGTGATTCCGTAGCATTTCTGGTGATGCACAATTCTTCTGGATTACAACCAGCCATGTCTGCAAGACGTGCTGCAACCCTGTTTTTATTGTCCCATTGAACCGTCCTCATGTAATAGGAAGCCTGATAATTTACATGCTTAATATGCTCCACAAGCCTGTCGAGTGTAGGCTGAGGGATCATGCAATAGAATCCATTTTCCAGATTTATATAATCCGGCTTAAGGAGATAATCTGCTCTGATCTTAGCCCAAAAATCTTCGTTTTCAGAGATTGGACT
>CAZLUY010000383.1:0-4238 GCA_964562785.1 uncultured Limnohabitans sp.
ACCAAAAGGCGGGAATAGTCAAATGATGAATAAGACTGAGTCACACCCTGATCGGCTTGGAATTCATGAATTTCTCTTAAAGATTTTTCAAATAGATATACCACAGGATTAAACCATAGCAAAGCTTTGGTCACCTGAATAAGTATCAAATCATATGTGTGCTTCTTGTTCACATGCACAGACTCATGTAGGACAATTTGCTTTTGATCCGGATCCTCCGGTCTCAGCTCAGGAAGCAGGATAAAATGAAAGAATGAAGCTGGCTGGAACTTGCTATTGATCGCAAAGGTCACATCGCCAGCCTTGAGCTTATCGGCCGACTTAAGTAGCAAAAATGACTTAAGCAGACCTAAACCTAAATGAGTGAGCATGACAAAAGCTCCCAGCAGATAAATGCCAAGAAGCGCCTCTTGCCAACTTATTGACTGAATAAAACTAGTTTCAACAACACCTTCACCAATCATTACTTGTGGAAGTATGATGTCCCGGATAATCGGAGCCGTATTGAAGAAATTGAAAGAAAGAAATGGCACAATCAATGAAAAGACCAAAGCTCCAAGAAGGAAGCTTCTATTCATCTCATGGAAAGTCAACTTCTCCAAAACAAGTCTGTAGAAGAACCAGGAAATAGTCAAGCAAAGACTAAACTCCCATAGATAATTTAGAACCGTATTCATCATGACTTCTCTCCTTTCTCAAACTTATCTATCAACTTCTGAAGGTCTTCGATTTCTGCATCCGATACCTTATTCTCTTTCACCATAAAAGAGAGAAAATTCCCTACAGACCCTTGGAAATAGTTTTTCAACATATGGGTTGCTGAGTTTTTACTATACTCTTCCTGAGTGATAATTGGGTAATACTGATTTACATTTCCGTAGGACTGATGAGCCAGATAACCTTTAGACTCAAGTAGCCTGATAGAAGATGCTAATGTGGTGTAAGGTGGTTTAGGGTCTGGAAGCAAATCCAGGACTTCACGAACCATTGCTTTATCCTTCTTCCAAAAGATCTGCATAATCCGCTCTTCATGCATTGATAATTCTTTCATATGTCTAATGTAGAATCAATATTCGATTTATCCTACTAAATTTTCGTAGACCTACGAAAAAATCATAATACTTAACAATTATTTAACTTTTAAACCCTCTAGAACAGCTTAATTCCTGTCTTCAGGGTCTTCTTCCTCAATAAAAATATTTTGGGTAATGATGGGTGAGACCATAAAATACCCCTCGGCACGGGCATCTCCTCTTATGGTTTGAATGTTGGTATCGGGATTTTGAGGTGGTGGGGTAAACAAGCCTCCATCGGTGAAAAGAATACCTACCAACTGATTGAAATAATCATACACATCCTCATTGTAGCGATACAAAACCAGGCGCACTCGGTCTTCCAGATCGAAGGCATAGTTTAATTCCAGACCTTCCTCAAAAAAGGATAATCCGAAAGTATCATCAAATAAGAGGTAGTCCTCCCGGTCATTGAGAAGGGTGTCGTTCTCTACAATTTTAATTCTGTAGAAATTATCCTCGGTAAAAGGAATAGACCCATATGCGGTGATATAATAGCCCTCATCCCTGAAAGTCCTCTCCTCTTCAAATTGGTAGGTTAAACTATCAAACTGTGGGGCTTCCAACATCAAGCCACGAGAGACATAATAATTATCCTGCCAGGCAATCTGCAATTCATAGGTCTCTCCTACCTGAGCAACACGACGATCAAACACCGGCCTATAACTTCTGGAACCCTCCACATAAATGAATGGAAAAACATCTTCGGTGCCAGGAATGACTATTTGTACCTCGGCGTCCTTCACAATTACCCTACTTGTGGTATCAAAGTAATTTTGGGCTAAGCTAATCTTCACCTCATTGAACGTAGCAAAATCGGTCCACTCCGCTTCTATCACCGGCACGGTACCTTGGATAGTCGCCAATGGTAGGTCAACCTGCTCCTGACAGGAAAAGAATATCGCTGCTAAACCTATAAAGAGTAATCTTTTCATATCAGAATTGGAAATTATAGGTAATGGATGGTAAGAACGTAAACAGATAAGTCATCACAATCCCCGGCTCAACCGATGTAACTGGCCCGTCTTCATCAGGATTATAATTGATGTCTCCATTGGTAATTTCTCGGAATTCGTAAGCGAAAGGGTTCTTACGACCATAGAGGTTATAAATACTGAAGTTCCAGCTTCCTCTCCATTTCTTTCCCTTATTCGGGTTTCTCCAGCTGATAGATGCATCCATTCGATGATAATCAGGGAAGCGATCTTCATTTCTAAATTCTGAATACAGGCTTAAAACCTGATTATCCGACTCATATAAGCCAATTGGGAAAGAAACCGCCTGACCTGTGGTGTATACAAAGGTTAAACTTGCCGACCATGCTGGAGAAAACTCATGGTTCAAAACCAAAGTCACATCATGCGGTCTGTCATATCTGGGGTTGTATTTCTGACCGAGGGAAACTCCATCAATTTGTCGCCATGTTCTAGACCAGGTATAAGCCAACCAACCAGTAGTTTTCCCAATATTCTTTCGGAGCAAAAACTCCAATCCATAGGCCCAGCCATCACCTACGAGAATTTCTGTCTCTACATTATCAGCAAAGAGAACATCGGCACCATTCTTTAGGTCAATGATATTTCTAAAATCCTTGTAATAGCCCTCCACGGAAAACTCCCATCGGTTTTCATCGAAATTATGGAAGAGTCCAACAGAAACCTGATCTGAACGGATTGGTGGCACATACTGATCCGCCAAAATCCAACGATCAATAGGTAAACCAGCAGAACTATTAGATGCAATCTGAAGGTACTGGAAGTTTCGGTTGTATGCAGTTTTCAAAGAAAATTGATCGTTGATCAGGTAGCGGAATGCCACTCTGGGCTCCAATCCCTGGTAGAATTGGATGTTTTCAAAGGTATTGTAAGAAATAGAATCGAGGATGGTTTCGTCCTCAGCTGGTTCTCCTGGATAGACATATTCTACACCAGGTCCAATCTGATTATAAAAACCCCATCTTAGGCCCGCTTCACCGCTTAGCTTTGGAGTAAACTCATAAGTCAAGCCCGCAAATAGATTATTTAGAAGCCCATTTTCTGGATTGGTTGACAGCGGTTCAACGGCGCTGCCTCCAGCCGGGTCAACAGTGATCGGAGACATATGATAGTACTGGCTGTGAATTCCCCAGTAGGTTTGGAGATTCTCTCCCCTGATCTTAGTCCATTTAGCCTTGACCCCACTTTCTGATAATTGGCTTCTCCATTCGAATCCAACTTCCGGATCATCAAATTCTACGAAATACCTGTATTGAGAATGATAAGCCTCTAAATCAAAAAAGAAGTTGTCAGAAATATTCCGGTTCCATTGAAAGGAGCTCACCCAATTATTCCAGCCAAGACCAAAGCTATTATCAAAGCCTAGAAAGTCCCTTCCCTGGTAAGTTGAAAAGGTAATCTTATCTCGCTCATTCAAGTAAAAGGCAAACTTTCCACTTAGATCATGGAAGTTTAATTGATTATTCCGCAAGTCCTCATCACTGGAAAGCTTTAAAAAGAGGTCAGCATAGGTCCTTCTTGCAGAGACTACAAAACTTGAATTTGAATTAAAAAGCGGACCATCGACAGTAATTCTTGAAGAGATAGTCCCGATACCACCTTCCCCATGTATCTGCTCTCTGTTGCCTTCTTTCAAAGAAACATCGATTAATGATGATAATCTTCCACCGTAGGAGGCAGGCATATTGCCTTTGTAAAGATTTACCTCACTTAGCGCATCAGGATTGAAGGAAGAAAAGAATCCGAAAAAGTGAGATGGATTGTAGACTGGAGCTCCGTCAACCTGTACTAGATTTTGATCAGCTGATCCACCTCTTACAAACAAGCCTGTGGTTCCCTCCCCTGCGGTTTGAACTCCTGGTAACAATTGAAGACTTCGAAATAAATCTACTTCTCCGAATAAAGCTGGAATATTTTTAATGGACTCAATAGGCATTCTTACTACACCCGTCTCCATGTTTTTGATATGCTCATCAGGTCTGAGCTCCTGTATGATTATTTCATCGAGGGAAAGCTCATCAGGACTTAGAAAAAACTTCAATTCTTTTTCAACATCCTTTGGGTTAATGACCCTAACGCTCGTTTGGTAACCAACAAAGGATATCACCAATCTCGCCGGCAATTCAATCGCCTCAATGGAAAATGACCCATCCAATTCTGAAACTACTCC
>CAZLUY010000384.1:0-8423 GCA_964562785.1 uncultured Limnohabitans sp.
TATTTCGAACAGTCAGAAAAAAAAGGAGGCAAGCACCTCCCATGGTAAGAAATATAGGAATGAACCCCATTTTAAATACTTAAGATTTTTATCAATTCAAGGTGGTCCCCAACGATAGGTTTTTCCCTCCCAATACAATCATCAAAAGGGGTATAAACCACTTCCTGATTAGTTACTCCTGCCATGCAGTTTTGTTCGCCTGCTAACAAGCCATCCACAGCAGCCATACCACAGCGACTGGCCAATACTCTATCTCTGGCCGTTGGATTTCCTCCTCTTTGAATATGCCCTAGTGTGGTTACCTTGAATTCCTTGGTGTCATCGTTTATTTGTTCCTTGACCTTTTCCATGATCGTGTCTGCATTTCCAGCATCATCTCCTTCGGCCACTACAATAACGCTTGAGGTCTTAGTTTTTCTCAAGTTTTTCAGCTCTTTCACTACAGCAGGAAGATCCGTTTTGGTTTCCGGAACCATTACAAATTCAGCTCCCCCTCCAATTCCTGATTCGATCGCAATAAATCCGGCGTCACGCCCCATAACTTCGATGAAGAATATTCTATCGTGAGCAGCTGCCGTATCCCTGATTTTATCAATTGCCTCCAAAGCAGAATTGACCGCAGTATCAAAGCCAATGGTGTAATCGGTTCCATAAATATCATTATCTATGGTTCCTGGGCATCCGATGGTTGGAATTCCAAACTCCTCAAAAAATAGCTTGGCACCTGTGAAGGTTCCGTCACCTCCAATGGCTACTAATCCATCAATTTCAAATTTCTTGAGATTCTCAAAAGCTTTTTGTCTTCCTTCTGGGGTTCTGAATTCCGCGGATCTGGCGGACTTCAGCATGGTACCGCCCCTCTGAACAATATTGCTTACTGAGTGAGTGTACATTTGGTGAATGTCACCATCTATCATTCCTTCGTATCCTCGATAGATAGCGAAAACCTCAAGCCCTCTATAGATCGCGGTTCTAACAACTGCTCTCACACAGGCATTCATTCCTGGGCTATCTCCACCTGAAGTAAATACACCTATTCTTTTCATATTGCATCCTTTAAAATTTAAAAATAGGTATTCTGATTTGATAACTGAATACTAGTATGTTTTAAAAATTTATTAATTCCTGTTCATATAAAGGCCACTCAAAAACCTATAAAATGGAGAAAGTTGAATTGGGGAAATCAGGACTAATGGTTTCTGAAATAGCTCTCGGAACCATGTCCTTTTCTGGTGATAAATCGATTGATCGGTCAATTATCCGATCTGCTTTAGACGGTGGGATCAATTTTTTGGATACTGCCGATCTATATAATCATGGAGAAATAGAGACTTTTTTAGGTAATGAACTGAGTACAAAAAGAAAGGAAATCATATTAGGCAGCAAAGTTGGTAATGTCTGGAATTCGGACGGAAAGGGTTGGTATTGGGATCCAAGCCCAAGGCATATTCATAGTGGTTTGGAGGTAAGTTTACAAAGGCTCAAAACAGACTACCTGGACCTTTACTTACTTCACGGAGGGACAATTGATGACCCTTGGGATGATATAATGGAGACTTTCCAAAGGTTAAAAAAGGAAGGCAAAATCAGAGCATTCGGTGTTTCCTCTATAAGACCTAATGTAGTTCGGCACCTGGAAAAATATAAAGGATTGAGTGCAGTTATGTCTCAATATTCGATTCTTGATAGACGGCCGGAAGAGGAAATCTTTGGAAGTGTTGTGAAAATGAATGCTGGGATATTAGCCCGCGGGGTTTATGCCAAAGGACTTTTGCTAGGCGATATAGCAAGTCCTTATTTGGAGCATTCTGAGCAAACTGTCTCAGAAATCCTTACCAAACTCAATGAGGCATCCGATAAGCGGGCAGCTTTGGCAATTGCATTTGGACTGAATCCAAAAGCAGTGACTAGTTTAGTGATAGGAGCGAGTAAGCCGGAACAAATAGTCCAAACCTGTCAGGCCTATCAGGATTCCTTGAAGATTCCTCAGGAAATTATTGAAGAATTAAGAATTGCTCTGCCAGTTAGCTTTTATCAATCCCATAGATAATATCCACCTTTGATCTCAGAGGAATTTATCATTTATTCATCATCCAAATAAATTAACCAAAATGAAGAGAGTCTTACTTTATCTATCCGTTGTTATACTCATTTCATCCTGTTCGGCTGGTTCAGGTAACCCTGAATTGGCGCGCTGGGAGGCCCAAGCTGAAAGAATTGAAATCACCAGAGATGATTTTGGAGTACCGCATATCTATGGAGAGACGGATGCTGATGCAGTTTTTGGATTGCTCTATGCCCAGTGTGAAGACGACTTTCGCAGGGTAGAAAGAAATTATATCTGGGCGACTGGAAGATTGGCAGAGCTAGAAGGAGAAGATGCAATTTATTCTGACGTTCGAGCCAATATGTATATGACGGAGGCCGAAGCCATTGCAGCATATGAGTCAGCACCTGCCTGGCTACAGGAGCTCTGCGATGCTTTCGCTGATGGAGTAAACTATTATTTGGCCACGCATCCTGAAGTAGAACCTCAGGTCATTACGCGTTATGAGCCTTGGATGCCGATGTTTTTTAGTGAAGGCTCGATTGGTGGTGATATAGAAAGAATATCGACAAGGGGGATCAAGGCTTTCTATGAAAATCAGCCAACTATGGCAATGGTGGATGAATTTTCAAGCTGGAAGGCTCCGGAGTTTTTGGAAGAGCCAGCGGGATCAAATGGGATTGCTCTTTCTGGCGATTTGACTGCTTCTGGAAATAGCATGTTGCTAATCAACCCCCATACTTCATTTTATTTCCGACCTGAAGTTCATGTTACTAGCGATGAAGGACTAAATGCTTATGGTGCTGTAACTTGGGGACAGTTTTTTGTATACCAGGGGTTCAATGAAAAAACTGCCTGGATTCATACCTCAACTTATGTTGACTTCATCGATGAATTTATTGAGGATGTGAAGGAAAGTTCGGATGGAAAGCTTGTTTATCAATATGGGGATGAAGAAAGAAATGTTGAGTCATTTCCAATTAACATTAGATACAAGGATGGTGAAGGAATTAAGGAGAAGGAATTTACCATTTATCGAACCCATCATGGACCTATCACCCATAAAATGGGAGATAAATGGGTTGCAACAAAAATTAATTGGGACCCGGTAAACGCCTTAAAGCAGAGCTACACTCGAACCAAGTTGAATAACTTCGATGAGTTTAAGGAGATGATGAATATCCGTACAAATTCATCCAACAACACCGTGTTTGCGGATGCGGAAGGGAATATTGGGTATTTCCATGGGAATTTTATTCCAAAGCGAAATGAAGGAATAGATTTTTCTAAGCCGGTCGATGGTTCAGACCCCAATACAGATTGGATCGGTCTCCATACGGTGGATGAGAGTATTGTGATTAAGAATCCAAGGACTGGTTGGATTCAGAATTGTAATTCCACGCCATTTACTGCTGCTGGTGAGTTTTCACCCAAAAGAGGGGATTATCCAAAATATATGGCTCCAGACCGAGAGAATTTTAGAGCTATACATGCAGTTCAGGTTTTAGAAAAAGCAAAAGATGTCACACTTGATAGCTTTATTGAACTTGCCTATGATCCATATTTGCCAGCCTTCGCCAAAGCTATTCCGGAACTGATAAATGCATATGATAGGAGGGGAGGAAAAAATCCTGAAGCGATTGATGCATTAAGAAATTGGGATTTTAGAACAGGTTTGGAATCGGTGCCCATGACTCTGGCGCAGTTTTACGGAATGAGCTATGTTCGCTATGTTGGTTCTTTAAATCGATTTATTGATGATCCATCTATCGAGAGTGATATTGAAACCCCATCTGATATTCAGTTGATCAAAGCTTTCGATCAAGCCATTGATGATATGCTCGGAGACTTTGGTACTTGGGATATTCCATGGGGAGAAATGAATCGCTTCCAGAGATTAGATGGGGCTATCGATGCAGGTTTTGATGATGCAAAACCTTATATCCCTGTTGGACTTGCCTCTGGTCGTTGGGGAGCTTTGGCTGCATATGGTGCCCGGCCAAAAGGTGATGCCAAAAGACTTTATGGTTACAGAGGTAATAGTTTTGTGGCAGTGGTGGAGTTTGGAGACAAGGTAAGGGCCAAAAGTATTCTTGCAGGTGGACAGAGTGGTGACCCATCGTCCGAGCACTTTACTGATCAGGCTCAAATGTATGCCGACCATGCATTTAAAGATGTTGCCTTTTATCCTGAGGATATAGAGGTCCGTACCAAAGAAAAGTACATCCCGGGCAAGAGATGATTGTTCCTTATTGTTGAAAAACTGGAGATAACTTTTCTATATTTAGTGAGTTTCAGTTTCGTTAAACACAAAAAATAAAAGAGATATATGAAAGTTTTTACCCAAAAATTTAGAGTGAGCCTTTACCAGTTTTTAGGAATTTTTCTTTTGGTTGGATTTATAGGTGTAGGCACTGCTCATGCCCAGCTAGGAAAAAAGGATGAAAAGAAAATTGAACAACAGAGGCAGAAATTTCAAAAAAATAAGTCAACAGCCTTAGCTGAAATGAAGAAAACGTATCCTGAATCTTCGGCTAAATTGGCAAGTTCTTATGCCTATGCAGCTTTTGGGAATACGGGTGTTAACCTTTTTGTTTTGGCTTCTGGTAATGGAGGTGGCGTAGCAAGAAATCAGCAGACGGGAGAAGAGCTTTATGTGAAAATGATTTCTTACGGAGTCGGAGCGGGAATCGGATTCAAAAAATATTATGCTGTGTTCTTGTTTGAGGACAAGCAGGCATTTGATTACTTCCTTGAAGTAGGTTGGTCTGCAGATGGTCAGGCAGATGCAACGGCGGACACAGGTGAAGAGGGAGGTTCCGCAGCCGTTGGTATGAATGTTTCCAGAGGAGTCACTCTTTATCAAATTGCTGATAAAGGCTTGGCACTTCAGGCCACTGTGCAAGGTGTAAAGTATCTACCGGCAAATGAATTAAACGGCACTAAGTAATTAGAAACCAAAAAAAGCCGGGCCTCCAAGTGGAGGCCCGGCTTTTTTATTTTCAAAAGTTTTTAGAATGGTAGATCTGCCTCTGCAGTTTCCTCCTTAGCCTTCCTTTCTCCCATCAAAAGTAAATCATTGATCACGATCTCGGTAACATATCTTTTGATACCATCTTTGTCATCATAGGATCGATTGGTAATCTTCCCTTCAACGGCTATTTCAGATCCTTTTTCCGTGTACTTCTCCATTATCTCGGCGAGTCTTCCCCAAGCCACAATGTTGTGCCAGGTGGTTTCTTCTACTCGCTCCCCTTTTTGATTTTTATAGACTTCATTAGTAGCGAGGCTTACACGTCCAACGGACTTTCCACTGTCTAACTTCTTGATTTCAACTGCGTTTCCAAGACGTCCGATTAGCTGTACTTTGTTTCTTAATGCGTTCATGATATTATAGATTTTGGTTAATATTTTAATTCGCGATTTTCTATTTCGAAAACCTTTGATCCAAAGTTGAGGCATTAAGCAAACCCAAGTCGGGAGAGAAGTATTTGTATCCGTTTGTAAACGTTTGTTGTCGAATAATCAATTAAATTATTAATTTTAGGCTTATTTTAGACTAGTTAAGAATTTGATTAAAAATTGATCCGTAACATGTTAATCGGCTAATGATTGCAAGCTAACTATGAAAAAAGCCAAGATTGGAATTGTAACTGTAAGTGATAGGGCCAGTGCTGGAGTCTATGAGGATGCGAGTGGGAAGGCGATAATTGATACGCTGAATCATTACCTTATTTCTGAGTGGGTGGAAAGCTATCAGGTGATCCCGGATGAGCAGGACTTGATTGAAAATACACTTATAGATATGGTGGATAATCAAGGCTGCTGCATGGTGGTGACCACTGGAGGAACGGGGCCTGCAAAGAGAGATGTGACACCAGAGGCCACGGAAGCTGTTTGTGATCGAATGATGCCTGGCTTTGGAGAATTGATGCGGATGGAATCATTGAAGTTTGTTCCCACTGCAATCCTTTCTCGGCAGACAGCCGGACTGAGAGGCAGCAGTTTGATTCTAAATCTACCTGGTAAGCCTAAGTCCATTCGAGAATGTCTTGATGCGGTTTTCCCGGCTATTCCTTATTGTATTGATTTGATGGAAGGGCCTTATTTGGAATGTGATGAGGAGGTGATAAAACCTTTTCGGCCAAAGAAGAAGTAAACCTTGTCCACTGTCTACAGTGCATGGTCGACGATTGGTTAGAAGCCAATGAATTCAGACTATGAATTTTGGACGTGAGACCTTATCTTTTTAAACTAATGACTACTCATACAGCTGAACGTAAATGCCTTAATTGTGGAGCTCCGCTTCGCGGTAGAATTGATAAAAAATTCTGTGATGATCAGTGCCGTAACAATTACAATAATGCCCAAAAAGCTACGAGTGCTAACATGATGAGGAATATCAATAATGCCCTCAAAAAGAACCGTTTGATTTTGCAAGGCTTTATCCCGGAGAACGAAAAAATGGGTAAAACCACGAAGGAAAGATTACTTCGGGCAGGGTTTCAATTTAAATACATGACCCACAGCTATGAAAATAAAAAAGGGAATCAATATTTTTATTGTTACGACTATGGATATCTGGAGCTGGATGGCGACTGGTTTTTAGTCGTGAAGGGAAAAGACGCTTAACCTACTACTCATGGAAATCAAACATCAATCCGACGGTTTAAAAGGTTCTTTTTTTGTTGACGGCGAAAATGGGAGGATCGCTGAAATGGTTTATGTGATGGCTGGCAAGGACAAATTAATAATCGAACATACGGAGGTAGACGATTCTCTAAGGGGACAGGGAGTAGGAATGAAGTTACTTGAGGCTTTGGTAGACGAAGCCAGGGCTACGCATATCAAGGTGCTTCCACTTTGTCCTTTTGCCAAAGCGAGTTTTCAAAAGAGGCAGGATCTTCACGACGTGCTCAATTGATCCGGTTCTATTTCTTTTCCATTAATCTTATCCACCAAAGGCTTCCCACTTGCTAGCTGATCTTTCTTTTTTTGAACTAGGCATATTGTCTCTGGCTGGATTTATTCTGGGGCTATCAAAGTCTGGAATTAAAGGGATAAGCGTGATTATTGTGGCCATGTTGGTTTTTATCTTCGATGCAAAGTCATCTACAGGGATCCTTCTGCCGATGCTTATTGTTGGAGATATTTTCGCGGTGATCTATTATAGTAGACACGCTCAGTGGACCTTCCTTTGGAAATTACTTCCTTCTATGGTAGTAGGAGTGATTCTGGGAACTTGGGTAGGAGATATTTTGCCTGAAGATGTTTTCAGGAAAAGTATGGCAGGGATCATTCTGATCTCCATAATAATGATGGTCTGGTGGGAGAGAAGGGCTTCTAAGAGCGTTCCTGATAATCTTGGCTTTGCTTCTGCTTTAGGTCTGACGGCTGGCTTCACTACCATGGTTGGGAATCTGGCAGGCTCCTTTGCCAATCTTTATTTCCTTGCTATGCGCTTGCCTAAGAATGCCTTTATAGGCACGACCGCCTGGCTCTTTCTAATAATTAATGTGTTTAAAGTCCCATTTCATGTTTTTAGCTGGGAAACCATTAATGGTGAATCAATTTGGGTGAGTCTAGTCACTGTGCCTTTTATCTTCCTGGGTCTTTTCACTGGTGTGAGAATTCTGAAAAAAGTAAATGATAAACTCTTTAGGAATTTCATTTTCCTGGCTACAGCTGTTGGTGCTATCCTTATTTTCCTCACTTAAAGCTAAAAGGTGGCAAGAGCCATTACCAGGATAAAAGCCAAAATAAATAGTACTGGAATCAACCAACGAAGCCTTCTTTCCTTTTCTCTCTTTGTATTTAGAAATTCCAGATTTTCCTCTAGATCCTCAGGTTTATTGGATTCTGTTCTCTTAGAGCTGGAGGAAGCTTTATTCCTTGAGCGCACTTTTCCGAGATTTCTATTTTCACGAAATGAATCACTGGAATTTTTGCTGAAGCCTGCTCCTCCTGTCATTTATTCTTTTTTCGCTAAGGTTAAACCCTACTCTATGGTTGCTATGGGTGTCAATTAAATTCCATTGATTTTCCTATATTCCAAAACCAAACACACCAACCATGAAGATATTACAAACAATACTTTTTTGCTTACTTCTCATAGTCTCCACCACTCTTTCATATTCACAGGATAAAGAAGAAATGAAGGGTGAAGACCCTAAAGCCGAAGTTTTTGAAAGCCAGCAATCGGTGACCATTGATGGTCAAACCACCAACCTCAAGGCATTAGCTGGAACTATGGAGCTTAAGGATGAGAATAACAAACCCATCGCTTTATTTGGGTTTACCGCTTATCTCAAGGAAAATGCAGGCAAGGAGAGACCCATCATTTTTTCATATAACGGAGGGCCTGGATCGTCCTCCT
>CAZLUY010000385.1:0-7066 GCA_964562785.1 uncultured Limnohabitans sp.
TGGCAAGCATCTTAGAGGCGACAGCACTAGATGCGCCAGTTCTTAACGCAGTTAACAAAACCCCATCAACCAAATAGTTTAAGTGGCCTGTATGGGTGTCATAATTTGAAATGGTAGATAGGATGGTTGGTACTTTGAATAATTCCGGGTTTTCAGGATGATAGCCTACTACCTTGATTACCACCTCTTCACCTTTCTTCATTAAGGGCATCCACTCAACCAAACCGAGAAAGGGCTTTTTGTAATTGAAACCTGATCTCGCAGGGATTTTGGTGTCCTCTGAAGAGAAGTTGGTGAGGGCTTTTTCAAGTCTCAAAATCAAATCATCCATAACTTGGTTGAGTCCTACCTTGGCGATGATTTGATTGACAGCATCACTGTCAATTATAATAGTTTCCTGATTTTTCTTCATTTTAAAAAGTGCCAATTGACAATATACCACTTTGAATTAAGGTGTCAATTGATTTTTTTTAGCATGATTAATTAATTCTTTCTTTTTACTTCTTTGGAGAAACAATTTGGCTTTTCACCCCTTTTTACATCCATGACAACAACTCAGATATTACGAACAGGTTTATTCTTTTTGCTATTTTTTGTTCTTTTGGCACCAATCGCAGAAGCACATAAACCAAACCAAAACTACATATACTTAAGCATTTACGAGGGGAAAATGGACATGAGGGTGGAGCTTAGAAAAAGTGACATCACACAAGTTTTTGGTTATGAATTTGAGGCTGGAGAATATCCAGATTCTAATGATCCGAAGACAAAAGTCATGTTGGATTATATACTTAAGAATTTGAAATTCTCATCTGCCAATGGAGATCATGATTTAAATTTCATTGGAACAGATATTCTGGATTTGGGTGGCAATGATTTCATTCTGTTCAATTTTGAAATGTCCAATATGAACCCGGTTCCTTCTGAGATGGAAATCTATGATGAGATTTTTGTGCAGGAAATTTCAGGGCATGAATCATTTTTACATATAGAAAGAAACTGGAAAACGGGGGTCTTAGCTAATGAAGCATTGCCTTCACTTATCTATGGTCCAAGTTCTACGACTCAAACACTTGACATTGAGGAAGGATCCATTTTTACCGGCTTTATGGCCATGGTTAAATCGGGTATCTACCATATCTGGATTGGCTTGGATCATATTCTATTTTTAATTGCCTTGCTCATTCCTTCTGTAATCGTGTATAAGCCGAAGGATCCAAGAAGAAAATGGATGAGAATTAAGTACACGGATTTTACCACTCAGGATAGCTTTAAAACTGCTCTTTGGTCAGTTGTTAAAATCATTACAATATTTACTCTTGCTCACTCGGTCACTCTGAGTTTGGCTGCATTGGGGGTTATTAACTTGTCATCCAGGTTGGTAGAGTCTATCATTGCCGTGTCTATTGCCATGGCTGCTTACCACAACATCACTCCATTCCTGAATAAAAAAGAGTGGTTAATCATACTCATTTTTGGGCTTTTCCACGGTTTCGGTTTCGCATCAGTTCTTGCCGAACAATCCAGAGGAGGAGAGTATCTGGTATACTCCCTAATAGGTTTCAATATTGGGGTAGAAATCGGCCAATTGACCATCATTTTCCTCGCATTCCCAATTCTCTTCTTCCTAAGTAAAATGAAGAGCTACAATGCCATTGTAGTTGGTTTTTCATTAATCCTTATTGGTATTTCAACTTATTGGGTGATAGAACGGGCGTTCGATGTAGATCTAAAGCTACTCACCTGGCTTACCAATTTATTTTAAGATTAAGCTGAATGGCGGATAATTCTGACGACTTACTCGATCAGTGGTTAAACTTCAATGAAGAAGAAGGGGGGGAGTCAGCAGGATCGGAAATACCAAAGGCAGGTAAGAGAGATTCTTATCCTCTTTCTCAGACTCAGAAAAGACTGTGGCTGGTTTATCAAAAGTTGCCAACAAGTCCGGTCTATAATTATTCTGAAATATGGACATTCCCGAAAAATGATTTTAAGGCGGATGCCCTAAAAGAAAGCCTGTCTTACCTGGTAAGAAAGCACCAGGTTCTTGGGAGTAATTATGTGATTGTCGATGAGGAGCCAAGAATTGTCTTTCCTGAAAGACGAGCTTTCTCATTTACTCAGTCCATTGATAATCAGGAATCATATAAATGGCTTAAATCGCAAGCAAGCAAAGCTTTTCGCCTTGAATCGGATCCTTTGGTTCGAGTGGCAGTCATTGAAGGAGATCAACAGACACAAGTTGGGATTACATTCCATCATATTGTCATAGATGCCTGGTCTCTTGGAATAATTAAGGATGATTTTGCAAAAGTCTACTCTGAGCTTATCCAAGGGAACCATCCTGAGCCAATCGACGAGGAATCAATTCAGTTTGTTGATTTTGCTTGTTGGGAAGAGGAAAGAATTGATGAAGAACCTGATTCGGAGTTTAATCTGGATGCATTCCAGACCGAACCTCTGGATTTACCGCTGGACAAGACCAGGCCTTCATCACCTTCCTATGAAGGAAGACTTTTTCGATTTAACCTGTCAAAGGAGTTAACTCCAAAGCTTCAAAAACTCTGTTCGGATTTACAGACTACCGAATTCAATGTAATGCTTACGGCGTTTCAAATCCTCCTTTCCAAATACGGTAAGGCGGATTCTGTGAACATTGGGATTCCGGTTCTAAGTAGAAAAGAAGAGGAGCTGAAGTCAATAGTGGGCTATTTCGTAGATACACAGGTTTTGGGAACCAAAGTTGAACCCAAGGCTAGCTTCCTTGATCTTTTGAATAAAGTGAAAGGGGAGGTGTTGTCTGCTATCACTGGAGAAAAGCCCAGCTATGAGCAATTACTTGCAAGCTCTCCAAGGCTTCCGGATCAAAGCATCAATCCCTTATTCCAGGCAATGTTTGTGGGCCATTCGCATGGTGATAACCCATTCAAAGCTTATGGTTTGGCCATTGAATCTGAGACGCTTGATCTGGACGCTTCTAAGTTTGACCTTACGCTGCATCATTTTGGAGAAAAAGATGGAAGCTTTGGAATAGGAGTTGAAATATCTTCAGATCTATTCAAGCCTGTCTTCGCAGATAGGTTATTTCAGCATTTTGAGGCTCTTTTGTCTGGAATTTGTGTAAACGCAGATGCTAAAGTGTCTGAGCTTAGCCTTATTTCGAGGGCCGAGAATGATTATCTCAAGTCAGGTTTGTCACACGGTCTGGAGATTCCATCTGATGGAAACTTTGTTCAGGATCTTGAAACCATTTTTGACAGGGAGACAGAGAAAACTGCCCTTGTTTGTGGGGATCAAAGTATAAGTTATGCCGAATTAAAAGATAGAAGCAACTCTATTGTCGCTGAACTTGACAGGCGAGGAGTAGACCGGAATAACGCCATAGGTATTTACATGAATCGCTCTGTGGATTATGTGGTTGCCATGGTAGGAATTATGCGTTATGGAGGCTACTATTTACCCTTAGATCCTGAATACCCTGAAGGAAGAATTTCTCAATATTTGGAGGAGTCGAAATGTGCTTTTGTCTTAACGACCCAAGCGGAATCTATCTTTGATAATAAGGATATTGAAATTATCGAAATTAATTCAATTGAGAATAATCAAATTATTGATAATCAATTGAATAAAATCAGTAGTAAACTTGAATTTGCTTATTTGATCTTTACCTCTGGAAGTACGAGTAAGCCTAAGGGTGTTCGAATTAGTCATTCCAATTTACATTCATCTATTGATGCGAGAAGAAGCTATTATAAAGAAGCGCCAGAGAGCTATTTAGTGGTTTCTTCCTTTTCCTTTGATTCTTCGGTGGCAGGTATCTTTTGGACATTAGCCACAGGAGGTAAATTGGTGATTTCCCAGGATAATGAATCTTTGGATGCCAAGGCAATTTCCAGATTAATTGAACGGGAGAATGTGACTCATACGCTAATGTTGCCTTCGCTTTATCAAGCAATCTTAGAGTCAAATGCTTCGACTAGCTTAAGCCACGTTATCGTGGCAGGAGAGGAGTGCCCAACATCCTTGATTGTTAAGCACTTTGAACATAATCCATCAGGGCATCTCTATAATGAGTATGGTCCAACCGAAGGTACGGTTTGGTGTACTGTTCATGAATTCAATAAAGGTCAAAAATTTGCCAGGGCTCCAATTGGTCTTGCAACTTCAAATACTTCGGCCTATATCTTAGATGAGAATCTTGAGCTTCAACCTACAGGATTACCGGGTGAATTATGTATCGCAGGACCTGGTATTGCAGAGGGATATTTCGGTCTAGAAGGTCAGGATGAAAAGTTTGTGAAAAACCCGTATTCTGATGAATGGAGGACGATTTATCGTACAGGGGATCTAGTTAGATTACAAGCTGATGGCTTGATAGAATACCTGGGAAGAGCGGATAATCAGGTGAAAATAAGAGGTCATAGAATTGAATTGAATGAAATTCAAAATCTATCTGAGAGTCATACAGTAATTACTAAATCAGTAGCCTTTGTCACTAGCACTGAGCCGCAAAGAATATCGCTGGCCTATCAAAGTGAAGAGGAATTAGAAAATGAAGAAATCAGGGAGCTTTTGGAATTGCGATTGCCTTCCTATATGGTTCCAGAGCTATATCTCTACGTGAAGGATTTCCCTTTACTTCCAAATGGGAAAATTGATGTTAAGGCTTTAGAGAAAGAGTTGAATGATAGGCCTCCAGAAAGTAATCAGATAGTTTCTAAGCAGGCCAGTACTTATTTGCAGCAACAAGTGGCCAATATTTGGGCAGATGTCCTGGGCTTAGATGAGGTTGCAGTCAATGCTGATTTTAATGCTTTAGGAGGTAATTCTCTTCAAAGCATAAGAATTATAGCCAGATGTAGGGATATAGGTCTAAAAGTTACGCCTGCGCAATTCTTACGCTATTCAACTGTGGAATCATTGGTGAATTCAGTTCATCATGAGGAATACCATAGGCCTGAAAACACCCTACAATTAGAAGTTCTGAAAGTATGGGAAAAGCATCTTTCTCAAAAGCTTATAGGGATTAAGGATAGCTTCGAAAAGGATGGAGGCTCCAGCTTTGAATGGGAAAGAGTAGAAGGGGAGTTAGAGGCTAAATTTGGTCCTAAAAATACATTCAGCATTAAGGATACTATTGCTTCTATTTCCAGTACACTAGATTCAACACAGGAGATTGATAATCAAAAGGTTAAAAGGATAATTCCTATCACAACTATAGGAGATAAAAAGCCACTTTTTTGTGTTCATTCCGAGTTCTATTATGAGACTGTATACAGTCAATTAACCAGGCATCTATCGGCAGACTATCCGGTTTATGGATTATTATCTGTTAGTCCTGAATTGGTGAAAGATGAGGTTCCAGAAGACATTCCTGCAATTGCCAAGCTCTGTATAGAGGATATGAAGAAGGTTCAAGAAGAAGGAACCTATAGAATTTTATCATATTCCATTGGAAATGTGGTGGCCTTTGAGATGGCAAAACAGCTTATTCAAGCAGGAGAGAAGGTGCAATTGATTATGATTGACCCGCCTTTATTTTTCGATAAATCCAGAGTATTTGGTAAAGGAGGCTATAAGAAGTTATTCACGCATCTAGAGTTGTGGAAGAAGCCTGCAACTTTTCTGAATAAGATTAAGAAAAAGGTAAATAAAGAGAAAAAACCAGCTTTAATTGAAGATACAGGGCTTTTGAAGAAATATTTGCTTCAGTATAAACCAGAGCGACTGGAAGTGGATACTTTACTAATTACTACGCCCAGTGAGTTTAAACATACCTATGGTTGGGATCCACTGCTGAAGGTGGTAGATACAGAAAGAATACAAGGTCCACATTTAAAATTGATGCGCGAACCGTATGCTTCTCAAATGAACGATGCCATAGAGCGGAATTTGAGGAAATGGGACGAAGCTTAAAAGCTGAATTTTGAAGTATAAAAGCTGAAGTTTTGAACAGTAGGCAGTCCCGATAGTCATCGGGCAGTTGGCAGTGACCAGTGGCCGTCATCGCGAGCTTTTCTGCTGAAAGCAAGTAAAGCGCGGCGATCTCAATTGAAAGCTGAGAAATATTAGTAATAATGAAAGTTGAACTATGGACAGCGGATTTAAATCAGATTCCTGAACAGGATTTTGAGATACTGGCGCCACTAGAGCAGAAAAGAGCACAAGAATTCAAGTTTGACAAGCATAGAAATAGATTTATCAAAAGGAGAGTGCTTCTCCGCAAAATCCTTGGACATTATCTTAATCAATCACCCAGGAGCATTGGATTAGGCTATACTAAACTGGGGAAGCCATTTCTGGCTATGTCCACTAAGAGGCTGTATTTTAATAGTTCCCATTCAGGTGATCAGGTGCTTTATGGTGTTTCCTTAGATGGACATCTTGGGGTAGATATCGAATTCCTGGATCCTGAGATTGAATCAGAACTTATTTCATCTCATTTTTTTTCGCCTGCAGAAATCTCCTTAATTAAAGAATCGCAAGGAGATCTAAGAAAGGAAGCATTCTTTAGGCTGTGGACGATTAAAGAGAGCTTTATCAAATTGATTGGTAAAGGATTGACTTTTCCTTTGGAAGATGTTTTGGTAAAAGATACCATGACTAAACCGAGGTTACTTATCCCAGATACGAAGAGTTATTCATGTGAATACAAAGAATTGAATTCCAATTACGCCACAGGGGTAGTGGTGGCTGGAGATTCTTTGGATGTAGATTGGAAGAGTATTGATGGAATTCTATAGATGTTAAAAACATCTATTTAACATAATATAAATTATATAACAAAGCTGTTATTTATTACTGCTGCGCTGTTTAGCGATTATCTGTCCGCTTCGATTATATAATGATATTATGTTAACCAGCAAAGCTGGACTATGACGTGCACGTTTCTAATTGATGATTTTTTGGTTCGGTGCTTCTAGCAAGGTTGTTATATAATTTGATGTTATGTGTAAATAGCCGCTCGGCCAGCGCACGATCCCATCGCACACCTTCCGCTGAGCCAAGCACCTATTAATTGCTTTCAGCCCACCCGCTTCCAGCTAAGGCTGGATATTGGCCATTC
>CAZLUY010000386.1:0-9146 GCA_964562785.1 uncultured Limnohabitans sp.
TTAAAATTTGAGCTGAGTTCAAACTATACACGTTTTTCATCATCAGATCCCAGGTTGGAATTCTGGTGTTAATACGTGCAGGTCTTAAAAGCTTCATGAAGATCAACTCATCCTCAGCTCTGTCTTGGTAGTCTTCCGTCAATTCTCCGACCTTGTAAACTTGCCCATTGTAAGTGTATTCGTAAGATACAGCTAAGACCTCATCATTCTGAAGTCTTCTGAAAAGGGAGATATAACCTAACTGCTCATTGAAAAAGTATTCTGATGGTTCAAGTTTTCTGGAACCATTGATCTGCTCAAAATCAACTCCCTTTTGAATTCCAAGTGCTGCCTCCATGGCTCTGGAGCCGGTATCGAAAGGACGGAAAGCTGGATTTGAGGAGATGTTTCCATACAAGTTGTTGGCATCATTGCTCGAAGGAGAATTTGGATTTCCAGGTCCAATATTTGGGTTACCTGGGTTAGCAATGACTCTACCTTCACCTAGGTCAAGGAATGCTGCGAAGTTTCTTAAGGTTTCCGTATTGGACGCCCGGTTCATGATATAGACTTCGATTCTGGTAACATTCACCCCGGATAAAACCTGCGGAAGCCCTCTCAGCCAGCGCTCATAATTATCCCGGAAGAAGTGACCAATGAAAAAGTGGCGATTTTCATCATATCGAGATGCTTGAATGTCAAAGGTTCTGCCTTGTCCATTTGCATCAATTACAAGATTATCTCTTCTACCTCTTTGAGTGGATGCAACAGCTGTCACGTTCACCTTCCCAAATTGCATCTGGGTTTTTACACCGAAGAGATTCTGGGCTCCCTGGATTAGTCGATTCTGTACCGGCATGGATACGTTACCAATCTCCACAGATTGCAGAATGTCCTCTTCAAAACCATCATACTCTAACTTCAATTGATTTTGGAAGTCAAAGGAATTGTTTGAGTCGAAGTTTGCTCCAATTTTCACCTTTTCACCAATGGAGCCATTAACTGCCATTTGGATTTGCTGATCGAAATTGAAGCCGCCATTTTGTTGCTGACGAATCGGTAGGGTAGGGTTGTCTATGCGCCTGAAAATACCACCAAAGTCAAGATTCACATAACCCGTGGGGACAATACTAATCTGATCACCACCAAAAATTCTATCGAATGTTGGACTAACAGTGAGTGGAGGTATTAAGCCCCTGCCTTCTACGGCACTTTCTCCATCTCCACCTCGTGCTCTTGAATTCCAGTAATCTTGCCTGACCTTATATTCCTGAGTTTTTGAAAAAAGCTCAAAGTCATACTCTTGCTCATTACCCACCCTTCCGCTATCAACCTGATCAATGATCCGATAGCGAAGCGTGCTGTCAACAGTCACCTGTACATTTTGCTCAAAAAGAGATTTAGGAATAAAGGGTGAACTAGGCCTTAAAAATGGATTACTATATGGGAATAGTGGGTTTGTTTTTAGGCTATTCCATAACAGAAAAGAAGGGGATGATCTCCTGAGATTCAGGGAATCAAGTTTTGTGGGGATGGTATCTGTTTGTGTCTCCTGGGCTTCGGACGTAGAATATGCCAGCAAAAGGCCAAAAAGAATAAAGCATTTAAGCCAATTACCAAATAACCACCTCCTGCAAAAAGTCAATAACATCCGAAGTGTCAATGCAACTTTAAGTTATGGTGTCTTTAAAGATGCCTTAATTAAATCTTCTAATGAAATTTCTCCATTGGTTTTTTTAAGCACCCGATCTAAATTTTTCTCTGCTGCGGCTTTTGGAAAACCTAGCGTAATTAACGCTTGTAACGCTTCCAATCGCAATTTATTGTTCGAATTGAGGAAACCTGTTCCAAGTTGAGGGTCGGATGATTCTGACTTGCCAATCTTATCCTTGAGTTCCAGGATTATTCGTTGAGCAGTTTTAGCACCAATGCCTTTTACTTTTTGAATAGTAGCAACATTTCCTCCCAAAATAGCATGCTCAATTTCAGCAGTGCTCAATGAGGAAAGTACCATCAATGCTGTGTTTGGTCCAACACCATTGATAGAAAGCAAAAGAAGAAACATGGTTCTTTCTTCTTCTTCCTTAAAGCCAAAAAGAGTATGAGAATCCTCTTTGATATGGAGATGGGTAAGAATTCGGATTGATTCCTGATCCTTGATCTTGCTGTAAGTCTGTAGGGATATTTTCACAAGGTAACCCACACCTTGTACATCAATGATGACATAGGTGGGGTCCTTGAATGTAAGTTTTCCTTGTAAATAGGCGATCATTAACCTTTGGTTTGAGCGTCTACAACGGCAATAGCAACCATGTTTACAATCTCACGGATAGAACTTCCCAGTTGAAGAATGTGAACAGGTTTATTCATTCCTAAAAGCACTGGTCCGATAGCCTCAGAACCTCCAAGTTCGGCCAAAAGCTTGTAGGCAATATTTCCAGAAGCAAGATCAGGGAAAATCAAAGTATTGGCACGCTTGTCTTTCAAAGCGCTAAATGGATACATTTCCTTTTGGATATCCTCGTTGATTGCGACGTTAGCCTGCATTTCTCCTTCTATGATCAGATCAGGATATTTTTCCTTCGCCATGGCAGTGGCCTTGGCCGTCTTGCTAGGAATGTCCCCATGAGCAGATCCAAAATTGGAGAATGAAAGTACCGCAATTCGTGGCTCTACATTGAAGAATCGAACCGCATCAGCGGTTTGACCAATAATATCCACTAATTGCTCAGCGGTAGGATTCAGATTAACTGTAGTGTCTGCGAAGAAATAGGGCCCTCTTGGAGTATTCATGATATACATCCCAGCCACACGATTGATACCTGGTTTCACCCCGATGGTGTGAAGTGAAGGAAGTATAGTCTTTGGATAATCTCTGGTGAGACCGGAGATAAAGGCATCTGCTTGACCGGTCTCTACCATCATTGCACCAAAGTAATTTCTCTGAGCTACAAGTCGATGCGCTTCTACCTTGGTCATTCCTTTACGCTTTCTCTTATCGTAAAGTATCTGTCCAAATTGCTCCAGCATTTCCTTCTCCTCGTACTGATCGATAATGGTTGCCTGAGTCAGATCAAGAGAATTTTCATCCATCAGTTTAAGGATGTTCTCTTTATTGCCTAAAAGGATTGGGTCTCCTATTCCCTCATCTTTGATGATTTGAGCAGCCTTGAGAATCTTAGGATTGTCAGCTTCAGCAAATACAACCTTTTTCGGATCCTTCTTTGCACGAGCAATTACCACCGACATCAATCGCTGGTCAATACCAATTCTTTCCTGCAATTCTACTTCGTAAGCTGTCCAATCCTTGATTGGGTGCTTTGCTACACCTGAGTCCATTGCAGCCTTTGCTACTGCTGGTGCAATGGTGGTTATTAACCTTGGATCCAATGGCTTAGGAATTAGGTAAAGCTTACCAAAACCAAGGCTATCTGAGCCATAGGCCTTGTTCACTATGTCAGGAACTGGTTCTTTAGCTAACTCTGCGATGGCATGTGCAGCCGCCAGTTTCATCTCCTCGTTTATGGCAGTGGCTCTTACATCCAAAGCTCCTCTAAATATGTAAGGGAAGCCAAGAACATTATTCACCTGATTAGGATGGTCAGAACGACCTGTAGCCATAATTAAGTCATCTCTAGTAGAAACGGCTAAATCATAAGCGATCTCAGGGTCAGGGTTAGCCAGGGCAAAACAATAGGGTCTTTGGCCATAAGCTTCAATTGTTCCGGCGCCAAAACATTTCCGGCTGAAAGACCTAAGAATACATCTGCACCAGTAAGAGCTTCAGAAAGGGTTCTTATATCTCGATCACTTGCGAATTCTCCTTTGACATTGTCAAGATTCTCGCGATCAGCGCGAATCACACCCTCCTTGTCACACATGACAATGTTCTCCTTCTTCACACCGAGCGACATGTAGAATCGAGTACAAGAGACGGCAGAAGCTCCCGCTCCATTAACCACTAGCTTGATCTCACCAATTTCCTTATCCACTACCTCAAGGGCATTAAGAAGAGCTGCTCCTGAGATGATTGCTGTACCATGCTGATCGTCATGCATCACTGGGATGTTCATCGACTTCTTAAGCGTAGTCTCTATTTCAAAGCATTCTGGAGCTTTAATATCCTCAAGATTGATCCCACCGAAGGTAGGCTCGAGGGATTTAACAGTCTGTATTAGTTTCTGAGGGTCTTTTTCGTCGATCTCGATGTCAAATACATCGATTCCCGCAAACTTCTTGAAAAGTACTCCTTTACCTTCCATTACAGGCTTGGAAGCGCTGGCTCCAATATCTCCAAGTCCCAGAACTGCAGTTCCATTACTAATCACGCCCACAAGGTTGCCCTTGGCGGTGTACTTGTAGACATTATCGTGCTCAGCTTCTATTTCTTTACATGGCTCTGCCACTCCTGGGGAGTAAGCTAAAGCCAGGTCCATTTGGCTAGATAAAGGTTTGGTGGGAACTACCTCAATTTTACCCGGACTTCCTTGAGTATGATAATTCAAGGCATCCGATTTACGAATTTTGATGGCCATAAAAGGTCTTTAGTTGGGTTTATTATACCCCCTGATCTCCCGAATAGGTGATGTCGGTCTTGAGTAGAATTGTCTCAATTTCTCTTAAAGCATCTCTATGAACCTCATTAGGATAATAGACGAAGCCTTCCATGTAATAAATTCTACCTTTCTCCTCATCCACCATAAAATATCCCAGATAGGAACCTCCCATACTAAGATTATTCGTTTTCCAGGGCGCTCTTAATTCGACGGTAAAATTATCATTTATCACCATGTTTCTGAATGCAGGGATGATTTGTTTTTCAGTAACCATAAAAGAAGTTGGATCATCCGGGTCACCAAAGATGTGTTTACCTGCAATAGAGTCTCTGAGTTTGAGAATATTCTCAGGGAAAGTCTGCTCCTCGCTGGTGTAGGGAGCAGAGTAGAAAAATAAACTTATATCAGCTCGATTAGCACTTGGAGTAGGCTGACGAAGCCATAGGAAATTATCGGCAGACTTAGCAATCTGATAAGAAGCAGGCACTTCGATTTGTACCCCAAGTTTATTCTTTGCTTCAGCTGCAGCAGCGGTATTTTTTCTAGCCAAAATTGCCTTCTCCAGACGTCCTCTTGCTCTTACCTGGAATAGGTTCTGGATTTTACTCTTATTCTTTTCAAGGTTAGAAATTAACTCCTCTTCCGTATTGCCAAAAAGATAAAGCACTTCCTGGCCAATCGCGAACTCATCCTCTACACGCAGGGTATATAGCTCTTTGTTGGCCATTGCCTTGTCCTTAGACTCTTTGGTAAACTGGGCATTGATGGACTGAGAAGCAGAGGTTTTATCATCAAATGTGGTCACATAAATGATGTTTCGTGACATCTTCAACATCCTGTTCATGGCACGAGGGTCTACCCTATGCACGTTGAACATAGGCTCTGATCGGATCATACCTGGAATGTCCTGAAGAAATATATCTCTTAATTGATCTCCGACCGGACCAGCCCATTTGGTTGAGTCAATTGCTAACATTATTTCACCAATGGATCCTCTAGCTTTGGGTTTAGTGCTATCTGGTTGACCTTCAGTTTCACACGCAGAAAAAGTGACTGCAATGATCAAAATGCCGATCAAATATTTCAATTGTTTCATGTTGATTTTTTAAGCCTCAGTAAAATAACTGATTTTCCCGTTTTTTGGATTTTCGAAAAAGTTAAACCTTACAAAAGTGGAGCAGAAAAACTTACCCGATCACCAGTTTCTGACCTGGCTTGATACTGTTTGATCTGAGGTTATTCAGTCGCTTCAAATCTTCTACACTTAACCGCGAGTGCCGACGAGAAATTATCCAAAGGGAATCTCCCGGCTGGACAATATAGGTCTTCTTGCCATTGGAGGTGTTCTGGGCAATTGCACGACTTGTTGGCATGTCTGTTTCTATGTACAGTTTCTGGCCAACACGAATTAGATTGGAGGATAGATTATTCCAGTATTTAAGATCCGAAACTCTCACTCCATGCCTTCTTGCGATAGTGCCTAAAACATCACCTGATCTGACAATATAAGTCACTGGCTCCCGTACTGGCATTCCGGGATTGTCGCCATTTTGAAGAGAAGCTGATGCAATCAGGTTTGTAGGTTTATTATCTAAAGAATCAGTAATCCATGCCAAATTCTCGTCAATGAAATTTTTCCTTGATTTGGGAATTCTAACTGCGATAGTTTTGCTCTGGTCTGGTACGTACCTGTTTTTTATGGAAGGGTTTAGGATGTCTAAATCTGCCACACAAAGCTCAGTCAATTCGGCAAGCTTCTCCAAATTGAAAGCTCGATTTAACCGTACTTCCTCCGAAGCCAAAGTGTAGGTAGGTTCTTCCAGGTGGAAATTGTGTAACTCCAAATGATTGAGTAGGTAGAGCATCGCTTGATACTGTGGAACATAACCACGGGTTTCTCGCGGTAGCCAACGGTAGATTTCCCAGAATGTCTTCTTTCCACCAGATCTTCTAATTGCCTTTCTGACATTGCCTGGACCACAATTGTAGGCAGCCATGGCAATTTCCCAATCACCAAACATTCGATACAAGGACTTTAAATATTTGGCAGCAGACTCGGTGGATTTCACCGGGTCCATTCTGTCGTCAATGTCTCTATTGTATCTCATTCCATACATTCTGCCTGTTGCTGGCATAAATTGCCAAAGGCCCATAGCGCCAACTCTTGACCTGATTTGAGGATCAAGTCCAGATTCAATAATGGACAGATATTTAATTTCGATTGGCATTTCATGCTTGCTCATAATGGAGTCAAACATTGGAAAGAAGAGGTCTTTTCTTTCCAGGACCATACGTGTATAATCTCTATTCCTTACAGCGAAGTAATGGATGAAAGCAAAGATTCGGTCATTGAGCTCAAAGCTCATTTTTGTATCCATTGCCTGAATCCGCTCTTCAACCTGAGAATAAGTGAAATCAGGAATGAACTCATAGTGATAATTTGACTGAATCACATCTTCTTCAGCATCCACTAAAGGCTTTTCATTGCTTTGTCCAAAAACAAAAGATAGAGGCAAACAAAAACAGATCAGGGTGAAGAGGTAGAGTTTGGTTCTGTTATTCATTTTCTCAGGCAATAAGTTTAGTCAGGTAATCACTGAAGGCATAGAGCTCAGCTTCTTTAAAGGAGTTGGCAATAATTTGCAGACCTATAGGCATCTCATCTTCGTCTTCTCCATTAGGAATGGAGATAGAAGGGGTGCCAGACACAGAGGCCTGAACTGTAAATAGATCCTCCAGATACATTGCCACGGGATCACCACTATGCTCCCCAAACTTAAACGCTGTAGTTGGCGTGGTTGGCATAATGATGTAATCATATTTGGTAAGAAGATCTTCAGTCTGTTCCTTGATTAGCCTTCTTACTTTTTGGGCTTTTGTGAAGTAAGCATCATGATAACTCGCACTTAGAACGAATGTACCCAGCAAGATTCTTCGCTTTACTTCTTCCCCAAAGCCTTCAGCTCGGGTCAGCTTATACATACTTTCCAGATTGTGAGCATTTGGAGTTCTATATCCATATTTCACTCCATCGAACCTGGATAGGTTGGCACTGGCTTCAGCTGTTGTTAAAATGTAATAGGTAGGGAGTACATAATTGAGTAAAGGAAATTCGGTTTCTTCAACCTCATGGCCTTCTGACTTCAATTGTTCCAAAACACTTAATGTGTTCTTCTTTATCTCAGGGGATAGGGCAGGAGAATGAATGGTCTCCTTCAAGTAAGCGATTCGCTTCTTACCTGATAAATTCAATTCCTTTGAATAGGAGGGGACAGGCTTCTTACTTGATGTACTGTCCATTTTGTCTTCTCCTGCGATCACTTCCATGATCAGGGCATTATCCTTCACGGACCTAGTGAAAATACCAATGGTATCAAATGAAGATGCATAGGCAATTAGCCCCCATCTTGAAACTCTGGAATAAGTTGGTTTCATTCCAATTACACCTGTGAATGCGGCAGGTTGCCTCACCGATCCTCCGGTATCAGTTCCCAAGGAAGCGGTACATAGACCAGCTTGTACTGCAACTGCTGAACCACCTGAAGAACCTCCTGGCACTCGACTTTCGTCCTTCGCATTGAGTACTTTTCCGTGAACGGTATTCTCATTGGAACTGCCCATGCCGAATTCATCACAATTCAATCGACCGATGATGATAGCATCTTCGTCGATTAATCGCTGAACGGCAGTACAAGTGTAAGTGGATTTAAACCCTTTGAGGATTTTCGAGGAAGCATTTGACTCATGATCTTGGAGACAAAGTACGTCCTTGATTCCTACAACCATACCAGCAAGTTTGCCAGCAGTTCCGGATTGTAGTTTTTTGTCGACTTGCTCTGCTTGCTCGAGAGCCAAGTCCCTATAAACCTCAACGAAGGCGTTGAGATGCGCCTTCGTTTCGATTTGTTTTAAATATTTGAGGACAATCGACCGACAATCAGTCTCCTTATTCTGAAGTGATTGCGATATGGTGTCGAATGTGTCTTGTGTTTTCAATGAGCTAAAGACTTACTTCTTTTTGTCTTTAAGTCCTTCCTCAAGGTCGTTCTGGATGTCTTTAGTAGCATCCTTAAATTCTCTAATACCTTTGCCTAGCCCACGAGCTAATTCAGGAATTCTTTTGGCTCCGAATAGTAGAAGAACGATCAATACAATTAGTACAATCGATCCGCCACCCATATTTTGTAAAAAGCCCAATGTATACATAGTAATTTCTTTTTTGGGGTAAATGTAAAGCAAAGATAGAATAGTAATCACCTAAGACAAAGAGATAATGTCGAGAGGTCTATCTTTTTTATGAATATACGACTTTTTACCCTATTTGGGTGCGATCCATCCGGCCGGGTTCATGATCTGTAGTCCCTTCCAGGTTTGAAAATGAACTTCTGCCTGACCATTAGCCTGAGTAGCTACTTCTCCGATGATGTCCTTGGCGCTCACTTTCTGTCCGGACTTGACACTCACTGTCTTCAACTTACTATACATGGTGTAGTATTCACCATGCTTGATGATAATCGTTCCTCCGAAACCGGGCATGTTTGTAATCTTGGTTACGGTACCGTCAAATACCGCCCTTACTCCTGAACCTGGTTGAGTTCGAATATCAAGACC
>CAZLUY010000387.1:0-3463 GCA_964562785.1 uncultured Limnohabitans sp.
ACCTTAGGATTAAGAATACTTATTAGCTGCTGTTTGAGTCCTCTTTTTAAGTCAAGATTGGGGCTTATTCGAGTAAAGACCCGAAGCAAATAATTGTCTGATGGAAGCTCATCGGGAATGGGTAAATAACTCAGTACCTCCCCTTCCGAAAGCTGGAACTTTGTGAGTCCGACAGACTCATTGTTTCGATTTAGCAGCTCAGCATAAACTATCTGCGAGGCAGCTGGAGTAATTCCAGAGACTACATTTATATTCAACCAAATCTTTTCTCCGACAAAATAAAGATCCTTTGGTGTAGAGAAAATCACCTCCTCCTTAGGAATATCTTTATCAAGTTGCTGTCCTTGTACCTTATGAATTAAAAAGAAGACTGGAATGAACCACAGTATTTGAAGCAAGCGTTTTCTCATACTTAATCTTCCCAAAATGTTGGTGGAACGTTAGATCCTCGTAAGGTACAATCTACACAGCCCACCGGACCTGAGAAATAACCAATTGGCTCGAATCCATTTTCTGGAATAATTGGTCTGACGGGGATATTTACTCCGCTTGAAAAAATGGCCTCATACTGAGCCACCAAAATTGAATCTGGAGAGATAAGACAGCCTTCGTACTCCGGAACTTCAACTCTCCACGGAGTCACATCCTGATTATCTATAAAAAGTCTTCTCTGCCTGACTTTCCCTAAACTCACTTGCCCAATAACCGGAACTTCGGGATTTTGATCCAAAGAGATATTCCCCCCAATTAGTGAAGGAAGTGGGCTGAAAATTGAGCCCAAGTCATCAGTATTGTTCTTCAAGATTTCCCAGAATTCGGAGTCCTCTTTAGATAATGCCTTTTGCGAAATGAGAATACTATATCGCTCAGAAAGCCGCTCATCCCCTTGATCAATCTGAGCAATCGCCTGCCTAAATACAAACTGATCCTCGAATCTGGAAGACGTTTCAAGTAATAGATCAGAGTTAGGCTCAGACCGAAAGCAGAGATCAATACGGTTATTTGGGTCTCTCAAAACCACATCCCGCGTCAGATCATCATACTCAAATTGGGTAGTGATGGCCGGAAGAAAAGCCCAGGTTTCATCATAGGTCCATAGAAAATCGTCTGCATTTTCATCTCCTTGGGTAGTAAGGAAAATCTCAACTCCTGCTTCATTCTTCTCAAATCCAACATCAATAATATCAGGAGTAATTATGGGCTTCAACTCACTGGATGAATAGGTATTTCCATTTCTCAGAAATATTCGAAGTTGGTATATCTCCTCCTCTTCAATATCCTGTTCGAAAAGGTATTTGCCATCACTAAGCTCAGATAAGCTGAATCGAGTACCGAAGGAGTTTTCGAGAAATATATCAGCTCCTAATAATGGAGTAACATCAGTAGCACCGGCACCTATATCGCTAGTGAAGCTTAGGCTGAGGATGCTAGGAGTTCCATCTGAATCGAGATAGCCCTCAACCACTAGCACCTGTTGGTCTACAGGATCTATTTCAGGCTCAAAAGGCTCCCTGCAGGCTACAAGGGATGAAATAATAAGAAATATGATACCTATTTTTCTCAACATTAAAATCTAAAATTATAGGTAATGAATGGAATAGGTTGTGCAAAAATGGAGAGTTGGAAGCCTCTCAACTGTCCATCGATCGGTGTGTAGTAAACAGAGTATGGGTTACTTCTACCCAATAAATTGTAGACACCGAATGACCAGGAAGCATGGGCGATTTTATCCACCTTATGGTTTCCTTCCAGATTCACGGATAAATCAATTCTGAAATAATCAGGAATCCTGTATGCATTCCTTTCGGAAAAATAGACTCGCTCAGACCCTGCATAGTCAAACTTAGAAATCGGAAGCGTGACTGGTCTTCCAGTACTGTAATTGGTATTAAGAGATGCATTAACTCTTTTGCTCAATTCATAATTAGCTACCAAGACTATGTTATGAGGCTGATCAAAATTACTTGGATAAAAATCTCCATCATTCACCTTTTCAATACTTGGATCGCCCGATGTTCTAAGCATTGATCTCGAGTAGGTATAAGCAATTGATCCTTTTAATGCTCCTGTATTCTTTTTGACCAAGAACTCCACACCGTAGGCTCTTCCGTCTGAGTTGAGTACATCTTGTTCAATATCCTCATTCAAAATAAGGGTAGCTCCAGATCTGAAATCAAGGAGATTCCTCATGTATCTATAATATACTTCGGAGCTAAATTCCAATTGGCCTCGGGCCAAGGTTCTATAATACCCTACGGATGCCTGCCCTCCATTTTGTGGTTTGATGTAGGTATCACTTAGTTTCCATGAATCCGTTGGAGCAATAGCAGAGGTATTCGTTAGCAAGTGCAAATTTTGCCTCATGGTGTTAAAACTTGCCTTGACTGAAGACTGGTTAGGCAAGCTATATCTTGCTGAAACTCTAAACTCAGGACCATGGTAAGTAGTCACCGTTTCTCCTGATCCATACACTTCTTCACCAATGACATTACCCTCAGTGAGCGGCTCATCCGGCACATACTGATTCACGGTCAGAGGCCCATACATTTGGTAAAACATATATCGACCGCCATAGCTAATTGAAAGCTCCTCATTGATCAGAAATTCATCACCGAAGTAAAGCGAAAATTCTCGGGCCCTTTCTGTTTCCAAAGTCTCTTCTATCAGAATTGACTCCTCGCCAAAAGGAATATTCGACCCAGGATTCAATTCATACTGGATGGCATGTAGACCAAACTTAAAGATGTGGTTTTCATTCTTTCTATATTCAAAATCACTCCTGAGGTGGAATTGATTCACATCGAAAGAGAAATTGAAGGCATTCAGTGGATTGTCTATTCCTACAATTCCAAAATCATAACTATCATATCCAAAGGTGAACTTCCCTTCTAGCTCATCATTAAAAAAGTGAGTCCAGGTTCCTGCAATGTTCAGGTTACTATAGTTATATGTTGTATCTGGGTCAAAGCTAAAATCATCTTGACTCAAATAGCTCGTGATCTCTAAAGAGTTCTTCTGATCAAATTCGTGCCTTAGATTCACATTAAAATCATAAAAGGACACTCTGCTACCATTCAAATCCGTCTCGTCTTCAAGAAGATCTAAAACCCAATCAGAGTAAGTCATTCTCCCTCCTACTTTGAAGGTGGTTTTTTCTCCTATTGGCCCATCTAAACTTAATCTGGCAGTCATCAATCCAATCCCACCACTACCTCCAATCTTGTCCTTATCACCAAAGTCAGGATCGATTTGCAATACCGAGGAAAGTCTTCCTCCATAATTCACAGGAATTGATCCTTTATACAGCTCGACTCCTGAAGTGAGGTCAGCGTTGAAAGCTGTGAAAAAGCCAAACACATGACTTGGGTTGAAGACTGTGGATTGATTATATAGGATTAGGTTCTGATCTGCAGCTCCTCCCCGGACATTGAAGCCCACACTTGCTTCGCCAACTGTATTGACT
>CAZLUY010000388.1:0-1608 GCA_964562785.1 uncultured Limnohabitans sp.
TTGCAGCCACAGATCCTAAGCTAGTTCCTTATGGCGCCATGACGGCAACCTTTTATACAGGTGTTGGCGTATTGCTTTGTCCTTCAGTTTTCTTCCTAATAATTCGATTCTTCTTTTAGCTTGTAACCATTTGGTAAACAGAATATTAGTTGTATTTGTCTACCTCTTTAATTTAATGTCCTAAATTCCATTGGACTCATCCCGGTTTTGGCTTTAAAGAGCTTGCTAAAATGTTGTGAATAGTCAAAGCCCAGATGATATGCTACTTGCTTGACTGAATCATCAGAACTTAATAGCAGGTGCTTTGCTTTGTCGATTACATAGGCGTGGATATGATCCTGCGCATTTCGGTCTGTTTCCTTTTTCAGCAAATCACTCAAGTAATTAGGAGAGATATTTAGGGCCTCACCGCAGTATTTAACTGTAGGTAAGCCTTTATCCAATTGAAGGTTTTCTTTGAAATAGTCCTTTAATATGCGCTCAAACCTGGCTACCAGGTCCTGATGGAAATTCGAACGGGTGTAGAATTGTCTGTCATAATATCTGAGGCAATAATCAAGAATCAGCTCCAGATTAGTCACAATCAGCTTCTGGCTATGCTTATCAATATTGTTTTCAATTTCCCTTTTAATCTTCATGGCCAACTCCGTTAAGGTCTTTCTTTCTTCTTCAGAGATGTGCAGGGCCTCGGTAGTGTCGTAATCAAAGAAGGAGTAGTCATCAATATGAGTCCCAAGGTTTGAGCCATGAATCAAATCCGGATGGAAATAGATATTCCAGTTTTCAGTCTGCTCTGGAATAGAGCCTTTCCCTGGAATCATTACTTGATTTGGAGCCATGAAGGTCATCGTACCTTCTCTGAAGTCATAGGTATTTCTACCATAGCCAAACTCACCTTCAATCCCATGTTTTAAGGAAATGGTATAAAGGTCGGAGCTAATTCGGGTATCTCCATAATTATATTCCAAGCCAGCAGGATGGGGATAAATGGCTATCAAAGGATGAGTCGGCTTTGGGGTATCCAAAAGCTGCGAAACATCATCAACTGACTTTAAATGAATTATTTGGCTCATCGACTTTGCGGTTTAGGCTTCTTGCATTTTATAGATCTGACTTAGAAGTGTCTTCTTAGGAACAAATGGAATCATAAACTGCATCATCTTCTGAGAGCCTGTCAATCCTGAAATGACATCAAGCTTACCCTCAACCATTCCATTATATCCATCTTCAGCTACTGATCTTGCACTAAAGGCATTCTTAAATAAATCCGTCTTTTCCATATCGGCAGTCTTAGCAAATTCAGTTTCTGTGGCACCAGGCATGAGGTTGGTTACAGTAATATTGGTCTTTTTAAGCTCCTCTGATAAGGCATTACTGAAGAAAGTAACATAGGCCTTAGTCGCAAAATATACCGCTTGCAGTGGGCCTGGCATAAAGGAGGCAGTAGACGATACATTTAGAATTTTCCCTCTGTTATTTTTTAGCATCGATGGTAGGAAAAGATGAGTCAATTCGGATAAAGACACCATATTCAGCTGCATCATTTGCTGTTGTCTATCCAAAGGAAGTTCAAAGAAATTCCCTCTAAGGCCGAAACCAGCATTGTTT
>CAZLUY010000389.1:0-4950 GCA_964562785.1 uncultured Limnohabitans sp.
GAAAACTCTCTCAAAAGGGAGCAAACTAGCCCAGGATTACATTCGTGAGGAATTCATAAGCTACGGATTGAATTCACACTACACTGATTTCAATCAAAGGTTCAGCTTCTTCAATAGGCGAGACCGAAAGGATTATAACGACGCAACCAACTTAATCGGTTTTATTCCAGGCACAGAGTCAAGGAAAATCATTGTTATTACTGCCCACTATGACCACCTCGGTATTGGCAGGGCAAATGCTGAAGGAGATACCATCTTTAATGGGGCGGATGACAATGCATCCGGGACATCAGCACTCTTGGCAATGGCTGAGTACTTTGCCAAAAACAAACCAAAACATTCAATAATGTTTGCCGCCTTAGATGCTGAAGAAATGGGGTTACAGGGAGCAATAGCCTTAATTAAAGATTTTCCCTTCGAGAGGAGTCAAATCCTTATGAACGTCAATATGGATATGATTGGTAGGAACACAAAAGGAGAAATCTATGCTTCGGGTACTCATCAAAACCCTGATCTCAAACCTATTCTAGAGAAGGCTTCATCGGGTTCATATCCTAAATTACTTTTTGGGCATGATGTACGTGGAGGAGAACAGCAGGATTGGACCAACTCCTCTGATCATGGTCCATTTGCGCTACAAAATATCCCTCACATATATTTTGGAGTTGAAGATCATCCGGATTACCACACTCAAAATGATGAATCCGCAGGTATTGAGTCCACGTTTTTTGCTGGGTCGGCTAATCTAATTCTGAAGTGTATCTTGGAACTTGATTCATCCCTTCTCGAGGACTGATTTTTATGGCTAAGCAAGACCTCATCACAAGATTCTTGAAATGGAGGCTCAGGCATTTGAGCAACCAATCATTTGTCTTGATTTTGAGTGGAATTATCGGCGTCTTTTCCGGCGTTGCAGCAGTGATCCTCAAGCGTTCTGTACATAGCATTCAGGAATTTTTGACTGCTGACTTCTATGCAGAATATGCCAACTTCATGTACATCCTTTATCCCTTGATTGGGATTTCTCTTGCCTACGGGATAGGTCGATACATATTCAAGGATGTTGGAGGACATGGAATCCCTGATGTGCTTTTTATTATTGCCAAGAAGAATAGCATCATAGAAAAGGTGAGAACCTTTAGCCGAGTGGTCACTTCAGCCCTCACTGTTGGTTTTGGTGGTTCAGTGGGACTTGAAGCCCCAATGGTTGTGACAGGTTCCGCCATTGGTTCAAATGTGGGATCTTTAATGCACCTGAATGCGAAAAAAAGGGCTTTACTTATAGGCTGTGGAGCTGCTGGAGCCATTTCTGCCATATTCGGTGCTCCTATCGGTGCCGTGATTTTCGCTATTGAAGTAATTCTTCTTGAAATCTCCACCGCAAGCTTCATCCCTTTATTGATTGCCTCAGTAATGGGTTCGCTTACCTCCTTACTTCTCATTGGTAATGAGTCCTTATTTAATTTCTCCATTGAGGAGAGTTTTTTAGCTGCACATATGCCCTATTATCTAGTTCTGGGCATTCTATGTGGATTAGTTTCACTTTACTTCAGCAGAGCCGTAAGATTCATCGAACATTTTATCAACAGGTTTGAGGATCAATCCCTGAAACTTCTCTACGGAGGAGCATTTCTTGGATTGATGGTCTTTTTCTTTCCTCCAATTTATGGTGAAGGCTATGACACATTGGATATTCTGATCGAAGGAAATCCCATTGAGATATTGGAAACTAGCCCTTTCTTCTCAGCCTTTGATACCCCTGGGCTCTTTTTGGTTTTCTTACTTCTCATCGTTTTTCTCAAACCAATCGCATCGGCAATAACCCTTGGAAGTGGCGGTAGCGGTGGAATATTTGCCCCATCATTATTCGCAGGAGGAATTGTAGGTTTTGCCTTCGCCTATGCAAAAAATCAACTTGGATTTCACATTCCACTACCCTTAGCTCACTTTACTCTTGTCGCGATGTGCGGACTAATGAGTGGAGTTCAGCATTCACCCCTTTCTGCAATATTCTTAATAGCAGAGATCACGGGTGGTTATGAGCTTTTTATACCACTTATGTTCGTCTCCGCTATTTCTTATATCACAACATCCTATTTTCAGAAGGAGAGTCTGTATACACTTCAACTTAAAGATCAGGGTAAGTCCTTATCGAGTAGTAAGGATCACGAGCTTCTTAATCTAATCCAGGTCTCCCATGTTATTGAAAAAGACCTTCATCCGGTAAACCCAAATGCGAAACTCTCTGAATTGATCTCTCTGGTCAAGATTAGCAAACGAAACATTTTCCCCGTTGTGGATGAAAATCAACATTTGCGAGGCATAATCACTCTGGATGACATCAGAGAAATCATGTTTGACGAGGAAAAGCAGAATAACGTCCACATTAAAGACTTGATGCATAGTCCTCCAGAAATCCTATTGGCTACTGAAAATATGCAATCTGTTATGGATAAGTTTGAGAAATCAGGAGCTTGGAATCTGCCCGTAATAATGGATGAACGCTATATAGGCTTCATTTCCAAGTCAAGAATCTTCAATGCTTACCGAAAAAAATTGATCCGCCAAAAGCTTGGGCAGTAGGTTCAAAAAGAAGAAAATTTGGATTTTCTAACTCACAGATTTTTTCACATAGCCCCTATGCGGTGATTGAAAGTTAGCTTCCATTATCCACAATTTTGGCTAAAAATAAATTAGCATATCTAATTGATTATCAGTGTTTTATTTGACTTATGTGTATAAGTGTGGATAAATTAATGAATTTGTGGATAAAAAATTCTTGCTTTTTTTAATCCGCTCATAATCAAAATATAGGGCGATTTTTTTAGCGCTACGTCCGCAAAAATTCACTTTGCAATTTGGAAGGAAACAAAGCCACTATATCTGAAAAAAAAATTTTATTTGGTATCGGAGAATTCTTTACCTACAGATTTTAAACAAATGCTAGAAAAATCCGTTGGCCGAAATAAATATTAAAGGGCTCTATAAGAATAGTTAAATTTTAACTTAAATATTTAAATTTCAGAAGGGTTGAATACTATATCTTTTTAGAACTATTTCAATTACAATAAACGCCCCTGTGCCTGAACGAATCGATAAAAGAATATAGGATCTTCAGCTTGTGAAATTTCTTTCAGGTCTGCTTCCATACCTTTGATTTCTTCTAGTGTAATCAAACCTGCTTCGAGCATTGTCTCCGCTCCACTCCTCATTAACTCTGTCCAAAACTCCACAAACTCGATCAAATATTTTCGATCTCTTTTATCCAAATGAAACCCGCCTGGATGAAGCTCGATTTCCATGAATCCAGCATTTGACAAGAGATTCCCAAGATCAGCACCAACATCAGGATTGCCACCTAGCGAACGCTGAAAATCATTGTATTTCCTGTAATATTCAGCCAGACATTCTCCATATGGCCGAAAGTAAAAACTCGAATTAAAGACTTCTGTAATCCAGATCTTGGCCTTCGGTAGCAAATAGCTCTTGAGGCTTTCAAATACTTTGGAAGGATCTGGAATATGCTCCAAAACCCAGCAGATATATACTCCATCATATTTCCCAGGTAAATTCAGGTTCATCGCATCCTGCTTTAAAAAACTTACCCTATCCCGTGCAAATTTTAGGTTCTCTTTTGCTTTGCTTAGCTGAAGCTCAGAATGGTCTATACAAGTGATTTGGGCATCGGGAAAAAGCTCAAGCAGTTTAGCAGTCTGAGCACCTACTCCACAACCAATCTCCAGAATACTTTTGCAGCCCTTTAGATCAACCTTAGGGTAAATAAGGTGGGTTAAAAAGCTGGCCTGATCAATGAGTCTTTGTTGTTCTTCTGGAATGAAGCCATGGAGATATTTTTCTTCCATAATTGGTCTGGTTTAAAGCGGAAAGCTTAATCTAAAACATCTTCCTTTTTATATTCCAATTAATCTCTCCTATTTTAGGCAACCTAAAAGAACCACCATGTCAGCAGTCATTATTAGAAGCTTTGAAGAGTTTGAAAAATTCAACGGTCAGGAAATAGGGAGCTCTGATTACTTCAAAATCACCCAGGATCAGATCAATATTTTTGCGGATGCCACCTACGATCATCAGTGGATTCATACTAATCCTGAAAAAGCCAAAGCAGAAGGAGCTTTCGGTAACACTATTGCACATGGTTATCTCACCCTTAGCATTGTCCCCCACCTATGGGATCAAATTGTAGAGGTCCAAAACCTGAAAATGATGATCAATTATGGGGTCGAGTCCTTAAGGTTTGCATCACCAGTGGTTGTTGACAGCGAGGTTAAGCTTCATGCAAAATTAAAATCAGTGGTCAACCTGAGGGGAACAGTCAAAGCGGAAGTTCAGGTCAAATTAGAAATCAAAGATCAGAGAAAACCAGCATTTACTGGAGTTCTGATTTTCCTATATCATTTTGAAGATTAAAAAAAGCCCTGATTCTCATCAGGGCTTTTTTTTAGTTCAATCTATTTCTTTCCTCATCACTCCCCGAGCTGGTATTCACCCGGAAGCTATCCCCCTTAGCAAATCTCCATCTCAGCGTGAACCTTACCCCTTGATTACTTCTGTACTGTCTGAAGTTAGAATCAATGTCGGCAAAGTTGATGTCCGCCTTGATCACCTGAGTTCTAAAAATATCCGTCGCATTCACAGCTATAGTTAATTTATCATCCATTATGGATTTGGTAACTCCCGCATCTACCCAGCCGAAACCAGCTAGTTTACCTTGTCCCCAAAGTTGTGGGCCTAGGTACATGCCCATTACTTCCAGCTTAAATCCTTTAGGCAAATTCAAATTGTGTTGAGAACGAACCATCCATGATACTTGAGATACGTCTAATAGGTCATCTCCAATTTGAGATGTGAATTGGTTATAGTTTACCTGAACCATGTTAGAAGTACCCCACCACTCACGAATTTGAACTGGTACAATTCCTCGGAAATTAG
>CAZLUY010000390.1:0-3548 GCA_964562785.1 uncultured Limnohabitans sp.
GAAGTAATAAAGTCAGTGTATTAATTCGAATCCATTGATTCTTCACTTGTTGAAACATAGCTTTGATTTATAAATTTCAGCCCGAAGATAAATAATTTGAACTGCCATAGCATTGCCATTTATACCATTTGAAGAGTTTGCCCAAGGCTCTAATTGGCATGGCTTTGGCTCAGAAATAGTTTAGCAAATCATTATTCTGAGCCTTTTATTTTTTACCAAAACTTAATTGGAATCAGGCTTTATTCTTAGATCAAAATTGAATTAATTCGCAGCCAAACTTAGCCCTATGAAGAAGAAAATTGCATTGGTTACAGGTGGGTATACAGGAGAATCTGTCATCTCCTTAAAAAGTGCAGCTGTAGTAGAGCAAATAATCGATAGAGAGAAATTTGATGTCTATAAGATTCTGATCTACCCCAATGACTGGCATCATCTCACAGAGGATGATGAAAAAGTGAAAGTAGACCTAAATGATTTTAGCCTTCAGCTCGGTGATGAAAAGATTACCTTCGATGGGGTCTTCAACATCCTCCACGGATCACCTGGCGAAGACGGAAAGCTTGCGGGGTATTTTGACATGATCGGTTTGCCATACACAACCTGTGATCCATTGACTTCAGCGATTACCATGAATAAAGGCTACAGCAAAGCTGTACTTTCCGATATACCAGATTTGCATGTGGCGAAATCCATTCAGCTTTTTGAGAATAACCTTGACACTCCTGATAGAATCAAATCTGAACTCGAATTACCCCTTTTCATAAAGCCGAATAACGGAGGTAGTTCTATCGGTATGAGTAAAGTGAAGGTCTGGGATGAACTGCCAGAAGCATTGATCAAAGCATTCGCAGAGGATTCTCAGGTATTGGTTGAGGAGTTCGTCTCGGGCAGAGAATTCTCTATAGGCATGTATAAAACCGATGGAAAGGTGACTGTTTTACCGGCAACTGAAATTGTAAGTAGCAAGGAGTATTTCGATTACGAAGCCAAGTACTCAGCTGGCGTAACGGAGGAAATCACACCAGGTAGAATGAATGAAGAAGAGAGGTTCAGAGTGAGGAATCTTGCCGAAAAGGTCTATGAAAAGCTTAATTGTAAAGGGGCTGTCCGAATGGATTATTTTCTTGAGCATAAGTCAGGCAAATGCTTCTTTATAGAAATCAATACCGTGCCTGGTCAGACAGAGACTAGCTTGATTTCGCAACAAGTGAAAGCAGCCGGAATGAAAGTAAAAGATTTCTACACCGAGCTAATAGAGGAAATGTTCTAGAAGTTGATTACGTAAGTGAAGATTGGAGCATCTACTCTTTTTTCTTCATAGTAAACCGGAGGCCCTTCATCAAGACCAAAATTGTAGCTGGCTACGGCTTCCTCAGCTAAGCCAATAGACTTTTTACGAAATATCCCGGATACAATCTCTAGCGCCACACTTGATATTGCGAGAGGCCAAAAGAGATTAGCAGAATTTTCATTCTGAGGTGTCAGGCCATAAACTGCCGTTCCTATGCCTGAAGCAAGACCGGCAACTGAAAAAATCGTCCCGAGTTGTTGTTGAGACATGGACCCCTCGAACAGTGCATAGGTTTCTGGATCACTTTGTGAAAAAACCCTTTGAGCTTCAGTTTTAGTCAACACATGATTCCCATCTACGAAGTCTATTTTTTGACTCAGAAAGTTTGAGCGTACATCCAACACGAGTGGTCCTTGAGCAAAGGACTCGATGGACATGAAGAGTAAGAAGATTAGGAAATAGGGTTTTCTGAGCATTAGCCAGTTAGATTTCATATTTAAACCCGTTCTGAAAATTTAGGTTTCATACTATGAAAAAAGCCTCCTGAAATCAGGAGGCTGAAATTATAGATTGAATGAAGATTTCAAGGTATCGACGAAATCAAGTTTTTCCCAGGTGAAGAGCTCCACATCCAATGTAATACTCTCTCCATCAGGTGAGAAAAATTGCTTTCTGACCACTTCGTTTTTTCGTCCCATGTGACCATAGGCCGCAGTCTCCTCATAAATTGGGTTCCTCAGCTTTAGTCTTTGCTCAATTGCATAAGGCTTCATGTCAAAGACTTTTTCGATGATTCTCGCAATTTCACCATCGCTCATATCAACCTTGGACGTTCCATAAGTATTCACGTAAATACCCATTGGCTCAGCAACCCCGATAGCATAAGACACCTGCACCAATACTTCATCTGCAATTCCCGCAGCCACCATATTTTTGGCAATATGTCTGGTAGCATAAGCAGCAGATCGGTCAACTTTTGAAGGATCCTTGCCTGAGAAAGCACCACCACCGTGTGCACCTTTACCACCATAGGTATCAACGATGATTTTTCTACCAGTCAAACCAGTATCGCCATGTGGTCCTCCGATTACAAACTTTCCTGTTGGATTGATATGATATTTGATATCATCAGTAAATAGCTTCTGAAGCTCGGGCTTCAATCTGGCTTTCACACGCGGAATAAGGATAGAAATAATGTCTGACTTGATTTTGGCTAACATAGCCTCTTCCTCGCCAAAGTCATCGTGCTGAGTGGAAACAACCACCGCATCAATTCTTTGAGGGACATTATCATCGCTATACTCAATAGTTACCTGTGCCTTAGAATCTGGACGTAGGTAATCTATTTCTTTTCCTTCTCTTCTCAACTCAGCAAGCTCCTGCAAAAGAAGATGAGACAGCTTCAGCGCCAAAGGCATGTAATCTTCAGTCTCATTCGTCGCATAACCAAACATCATCCCTTGATCTCCTGCACCTTGCTCCTCTGGGCTTTCACGATCCACACCCTGATTGATATCAGCAGACTGCTCGTGAATAGCAGAAAGCACCCCACAGGAATTCCCCTCAAACATGTACTCGCTTTTGGTATAACCTATCCGGTTAATCACATCTCGGGCGATCTTTTGAACGTCCAGATAGGTGTCAGATTTCACCTCTCCGGCCAAGATTACCTGACCTGTTGTAACCAAGGTCTCACAAGCCACTTTTGAGTGTGGGTCAAAAGCCAAAAAATGATCGATCAAAGCATCCGAAATCTGATCGGAAATCTTATCTGGATGTCCTTCAGAAACGGACTCAGATGTAAATAAATAAGCCATAAAAAGGGATTTTTACTGCGGTTTTTTGGAAGCCCAAAATTAGAAGAATGGGGCGGAATAAAAAATAAAAAAAGATATCTGGAGGCTAATAGCAAGGTCACTTCCATCGCTCCCGAAAATGATTTTTTATTAACTTCCTCCCAACCTTTTATTTCACCCAAATGAGAACGACTCCTTTTTACTTTATTCTCCTTGTAATACTTCTATCATTTTGTACTCCTGCAACAGATAATCCAGTTAGCGATGAGAAAACCAAAGCTACTCTTGCAGATCTGGAAGACCTTTTTGAAAGATGGAGAACTTTTGAAAATCCTCCACTGAAAGATGGAGCACCAGACTATACCAAGAAGACTTTTGAAAGCCGAATGCCGGAGTTCAAAAAGCTTCAAAATGAACTGCTATCCTATGACACTTCTGGTTGGAGTATTCCTGATCAAGCA
>CAZLUY010000391.1:0-2543 GCA_964562785.1 uncultured Limnohabitans sp.
ATATTGTTTGTAAAGCAAAGGATCTTCTACGGTGATTTCGGCTAAAACGTAAGCTGCCATATGGTAAATAATCTAGTGAATAGCACAAATATAAATGTGATCCAGTTCGGTACTGGAAATTTTTTAAGAGGGTTTATCGAGGCGATTTTTCAAGACCTTAAGGATCGAGGAATTTGGGAAGCCAACATTGGTCTCATTCAATCGACGAACTCTGGAACCATCGACAGATTAAAAAAGCGTGAGTTCAGCTATCCACTTTGGATTACGGGGATTGAAAATGGTAAGGAAATAAATAAAGAGACCACAATTGATTGCATTCAACTGGGGCTTTCATTACCTGATGACGGACTGGAATTTCTGCAGCTAGGACTAAAGCCAGAATTAGAGTTTATCATTTCAAATGTCACCGAAGCAGGCTTTAAGCTAGAAAAGGAGGCGGATCTGAAACCCTTCCCAAAAAGCTTTCCAGCAAGATTGACACTCCTTTTATTTACCAGGTTTCAGGCTCTTGGTTTTGATTCCAAAGAGCTCAAAATTATACCTTGTGAACTCATCAGTGATAATGGTAAGAAACTTCTAGAAATGGTTCATAAACAGGCTGAGCTTTGGGGCTTACACTCTGAATTCTTTTCCTGGTTGAATGATAAAGTGATTTTTTATAATACACTGGTAGACAGAATAGTAACTGGCTTACCTTCATTAGAAAAATTGAATAAGGTAAGACCTGAAGCAACCTATCATGAATTCCGAGCACAAGCGGAACCTTACTTTTTCTTTGGTATTTCCGGCACCAACAAGGAGACTATTCTTTCTCATTCAAAACTTCCCATCACTCAGGTAGATTCCATTGATAAGTATTCTCTGCGGAAGGTCCGAATCCTGAACTGCTCCCATTTAGCCATGGTGGCTTTAAGTCATGGAACTGACCTCAAAACCGTGGGTGAGTTCATGAATGATCCAAAGCTCTTTCAGTGGCTGAAAGAAATGATTCTTCAAGAGGTCATACCAATCCTTCCATTGGATTATGAGGGGCTGGTCCAATATTCAGAAGAAATATGGGATAGATTCAAAAATCCCTTTGTAGAACATTATCTCCGAGACATCTCCCTTAACACCATAGCTAAGTCGTCTCCACGAGTAATAGATCCGCTACTTGCTTATTACCAAGTTAGAAAGCAATTACCACCCAAGCTTACTGAAATACTGATCAAGTCTATTATCAAATACCTCTACTCCCCAGATCAAGTTCGAGATTCAGATCAAGTAAAAGCAGTTTTTACAAAAGCTCTGAAAAAAGAAAATCCAGATGATAAGGCTTCTTTCATCCTTGATCATCCGGATTTATGGGGTTATAAACTGACTCAGTTAACCGGATTAACTGATTTGACTTCAAAGGCTATTCAGGAATCTCAACAGTAAAATCAAAGCCTAATCCTGCTGCATATCGAGCTTTGGCATAAGCCAAAAGTTGCTTCATTCTAAGCTTGTTCAAGGTAAGTCGAGATTCAAAAACTTTTACTTCCCTGCTATTCACCAGGAATAGACTGCTCTCTCCTATCTCAAATCTTCTCATTTCACCATTGAGCAAAAATTCTAAAGCATCAAGATTTTCAGTGTAAGTATTTACCTGAAAGGTTAATAGCTCCCAACTATTTATTTCACTTTCTAGCTTTGCTCTAAGCTCCAGTTCCTTAAGATTCCTTGAGTTCTGCTTAAAGTCAATTTTCGCTTTAGCTAGCTCAAACTCACCTCTACTCTTTCGCCATAAAAGTGGCGTATAAACTGAAACGCCCCATTTATAATTATTCTCAAAGAAAGGCGAGTTAATATTACCAAAGTCCTCAGTGAGGAAATTGTACTTCAACTTCACTACAGGTAAGATCTGTTGGCCTTTATACCGTTTCTCTACATTCAAACTCTCAATTTCAAAATCAGCCAACTGAAGATCAGGATGATTAAGAATAAGCGTTCTTAGCTCCACTGGATCCAGAATTAAGATTTCTTCGTTGAATAATCTCTCCGGTAAAATCTGCTCATTCAAATACAAAGGCTGGCCCAACTCATCCCACAAAAAAGTATTGACTAACTGCTCTGCGGCAAACAGCTTTTGCTGAGCTTCCTGGAAAGTATACTCTCTGTTCAGAAGATTGGAATAGGCCTCAATCGTATCAATTGCCGGCAATGCACCTTGCTCAAAGCTTTTTCGTACGATATCAAACCTTAACCTTGCTAGCTCAACACCACTCTTCAAGGCGCCAACATTTTCATTGGCCATGGACCAATTCCAATAAGCACCAGTGGCATCAACATATAACTCATTAAGAAATTGACTCCTTTGGGCCATCGTAGATTCCTGATAGATTTTAGCCTGTCTAAGAGCTGTCCTTCTTTTATCAGTAATCAGGCCTTGCCCCACATTGATGGCTGCTCCTGCAGCAAACAAACCATCCGTTGGGACATTCGCTTCAGGATTTAGAAACTCACCTGAGTTTCTTTCATAGGTCCCCATGAGCTCCACTCCCATCCAAGTAGGAATGGTCAAG
>CAZLUY010000392.1:0-4422 GCA_964562785.1 uncultured Limnohabitans sp.
GTCCAATATCCGGGTGAGTGTGGGATGATCTTTGAATACCATCTCAGCCAGTTCAGTCTGACTCATTGGACCACTTTCCGATAGATTCTTCAGGACCAACCACTGGTCAACCGTCACGTCAAAATCACCAGTTTTGAACTGCTGTTTCGCGTATTGTTTAACTTTTCTCGCGGTGCGGTCAAGTAGAAAGGAATATTGGGCGAACTGTTCTTGTGTCATGCAAATAATTAGTACAACAAATATATAAATTAAACTTATGCTAACCATAAATGTTCCAGTACTTTAGGGAAAATTAGCGGAGATTGACTCCTTCTATTTTTCGAGGATAGCGGAAATCAGGGCTTTCAAGGAAGGGTATTTTTCTCCTTTATAGCTTAATGAGAAAGGCTCACTTTCAACAATTATGTCAGTGGAGAGGGAATGAATACCAGCTTTTTCAAGGGCTTGTCTGCACCAAAATATAAAAGGCTCAGACCCTTGGATGGATAAGTCACTTCTCTTTGAGGGGAATACGATTTTGCCTTTCTGTAAGTCGAACTCTAGGTTTTCTTCAGAGATGATGCTTGATATTTCACCAGATATAATCAAATCTTCTGGCTTCCCTGTGATCATTTGATTGGCTGCTACGAGCAACCAAAACTCATGAGCGGTCTCAATAGCAAGCTCAATATTATGAGTGACTACTAAAAGTGCTTTCTCTTGATCTGAGGCGATGGATTCCAGAAGTTCCATGATTTCATGCCTTCCAATCACATCCAGATGTGCTGTAGGTTCATCAAGAATCAGTATTTCACTTTCCTGAGCAAGAGCCCGAGCGATCATGACCTTTTGTCTTTGCCCATCACTTAATTCATAAAGCCTTTCTTTCCTGAAGTTAGACACTTTAGTAGACTCAATGGCATGATCAATGGCCTTATAATCCTTGGATCTCAATCTACCATGCCAGGCAGTATGTGGAATTCTACCAAGAGCGATTAATTGTTCGGCGGTCAAATTCCCCGGGATTCCTGGCTCTGTTAAAACCACCGCCATTTTTTTGGCTAGGTCCTCTTTGGAGTAGGAGTGAAGAGATTTTCGATCAATAGTTATTTCACCCTTCCAAAGAGAGTTTTGACCCAATAATCCCTTGATTAAGGTCGATTTACCAATTCCATTCCTCCCGAGCAGACAGGTCAGTTGTCCCTTTTCAAGGCTGAAGCTCAAATCCTCAATTATTGTCTTCTTTAGGTCAGCTTTTTGGTAACCAAGAGATATTCCATTTGCCGAAAGTGCTTCCATAGCCATCAGAACTCCTTGCTAAAATTTTTCTTTAGAACGAGCCCGATTACCACTGGGGCACCTATCAAGGAGGTGACGGCATTTATGGGCAATGACTCAGCAATGCCTGGAAGCTGACTGATTGAATCACAGATCAGTAACAATAATGCTCCTGAAATAGAAGATGCAACGAAAAGCAGCTTATGATCAGAAGTTTTCCAAACTAGCCTGGCTAAATGGGGCACGGCGATACCTATGAAGGCAATAGGTCCACAAAAGGCCGTAATACTTCCAGCCAGTAAACCGGTGCTAATGATCATCATCCATCGCAATCTCTTTGGATTAATACCCATGCTTTCCGCATAGTTTTCGCCAAGGAGCATGGCATTGTAGGACTTAATTGAGAGGACTACGGGAAGTAAGCCGAGCAAAATCATTAAGCTCAAGGCGCCTATTTGATCCCATCCCATACCGCCGAGGGTTCCCATTCCCCAGATGGTAAAAAGTTTCAGATTCTCAGCACCTGCGAAATATGAGAGCACAGAAATGATAGCTGATACTGCTGACCCGAACATTAATCCCACAATTAGAAGGGTCATACTATCTCTGACTCGCCAAGCAACTAAGCTAACTATTAGTAACACCAAGATGGCTCCTAAACTTCCAGCCCAAACGATGAGCCAGGGATTGAATCCTGAACTCATACTACTAAGCCCTAGACTAGTCCCGGCTAACATGATGAGTGCTACTCCCAAACCAGCTCCAGAACTGATTCCGAGTACATATGGGCCGGCGAGCGGATTTCGGAAAAAGGTCTGCATCTGAAGCCCGCTGACGCTTAGGCCTATACCTGCAAGGATGGCTACAATCGCCTTTGGGAATCGATAATTGATGAGAATCTGTCGACTAGATTCTTTGGTCCAGTCTCCCAAGATAAGCCCATTAATTATTTCAGAAATGGAAATTGAAACTGATCCTAAACTTATGTTGATAAGGAAAGCAATGATTAGGACCAGGAGTCCCAGAAGGAAAAGCCATATTGTGCTTTTACCTTTCATTTAGCTTTTGATAGAAGTAAAGTTCATAGTCTAGTAGCAGCTCAGGATGAATTATTTTGACCATGTCTTTTAGGATAAGGTCTGGTCTAATATAGCCTAATTCAAAATATTCCAGTCCACCGGTCTCACCCTTCTTTAAGGTATAGGAATAAACCTCTCCATCCTTGAATGATTTGAATGGGGTATATCTCTGCTCTGCCTCTCCCATTTCCTGAATGGAAGAAAAATCTGCGGAACCAATCCATAAATCAGCGTCTATGGCCTTATCGAGTACATATTCATAATTGAGCTGAAGACTACCCGTTCCTTTCTGATCCTTAAAAATGTAATCCCCTCCAGCATTGTCCAGAATCCTTGCTCCCCAGCTATCGCTGCCCGGCGCATACCAAATATCCTGATACATCACTCCACTCAAAATCTTTGGTTTTTCCGTTATTGGAAGTTCAGCAACAAGGTTGACAGCCTCTTGATAGCTCTTTTCGATTTCCTCAAATTCAGTAATGGATTGCTCAAATTTTCCCGTGAGAATGCCTGTGAATTTGATCCACTCAGCTCTTCCTAGCGGGTGTTGCTCCACATATTCTCCATTGATTACGGCGGGAATTCCTGCTCTCTGAAAAACCTCCAAATACTTCAAATCCTCACCAAGGGTTGATATCATCATCAAATCGGGCTCAAGATCAATGACCATCTCTGGATTAGCTTGAGGACCTGAGCCAAGATCTACGATGGACCCTTCTCGAATTAATTTTCTGGTTGCATCAGATGAGATCAAATCAAGGTTGGGAAAGCCAACCAGGTTCCCCGTAATACCAAGAAGATCCAAATGAGGTATTTGGGTCGTTGAAGTCAGAATTAGACGCGTTGGATTCGGGCTGACCAAGGCATCAATATTTCCTGAATAGCTTGGCTCTGCCTCATCAGTGACAAGGTACCTGAAGCTTTGTTCCGCTCCAGTCCAGGGCTGTGTCACCTCAATCAAATAAAAGTTTTCACCCTTGTAAACCTGGAAGCCCTCGGCGTAATCCAATGGAATTTCCTCTAATTCAGGAAGAGTCTTTTCCTCTCGGCTCTCGCAAGAAACCAGTAGTCCAATCAAGGTTATTAGCCCAATAAAAAGTGTTGCATAGTAGAAGGAGGAGACTCTTTTCATTTCGACAAAGTAAAATTCCCTATCGGCATAATCCAAAATCTTTTTTCCTCAGACTTTTTTATGAAGCCTTACCAATCTACCTTTGTAGTGGATTAGGGTTTCTGATATCCTTCCGGGATGTCAGGATTAAAAGGGAATTTGGTGTAAAACCAAAGCTGTCCCCGCAACTGTAAGCCTAGTGATTTTTCACTGTGATTTACCATCTAAGCCATTGTTCTAAAACGGTTTGCACCGGGCAGAATGAGAAGGCGGTAAATCGGGTAAGCCAGGAGACCTGCCTTCTTCCTTAGATTCTGTCCTTTCGGAGGAAAAGTGACGAAGAAGTAATTATTGGCGAGTCTTCCTTAAGGCAATACCTGTTTTCATTTCTTCAATTTCTCTTCAAGACTGAATCGAATTAATTGATAATTCGATCTGAATGGTGCTTGAGTTTTTATTAACGTTGATTGGCTTTGTGCCAGTTTTTCAGGATACCCTATCCCTGAAGGAGGTAGAAGTGTATGCCCCGGAGATTGATCGTTTTGCTCAAGGGCAAAAAATTGAAAAGTTTGAGGGTAAAGATTTACAGAATTATCAAGCAAGGTCTCTCGGAGACCTTCTACAGGAACGCAGTCCTTTATTCATTAGGCAATATGGGCCGGGGATGCTTGCTTCCCCATCATTTCGAGGAACTTCGGCTGGACATACAGCAGTTTTTTGGAATGGCTTACCTATCAACTCACCTAGCCTAGGTCAGTCAGATTTGGCCTTATTGCCTGTGCAGGCTATTGATGAGGTTCAACTTCAATATGGAAGCAATGGGGCCTTGTTTGGCAATGAAGCTATTGGAGGTTCCGTTCATCTAGGGACAATTTCCTCATTCGGAAAGGGTCTTTCAGCCAAAGTCGATTTAAGTGTGGGTAGTTTTGGGCTTTTCAATACTGCTGTTTCCGCTGGCTATTCCAATAAAAAGAT
>CAZLUY010000393.1:0-20134 GCA_964562785.1 uncultured Limnohabitans sp.
GAAACACAAGCACCAACAAGGGCAATTAATAACCCAAATGCGCCTATTCTTTGAATTTGTAAGAGTCTTTTCATATTCTATTTTTTTAAGTTTCTTTCGTCTCTTTCTTGCAGTAATCTATGCTAAAGAACTGATAATCAAAAAATTGTGGTTTTATATAAAGTATTACGCTATTGAAATCAATTAATATGCCATTTAGCTAAATGCAGCAAGATCCATTTAGAGATTCTACATTTTTCGGGACATAATTTTAAAGGTCCCTTTATTCCTGATTTTCTTATATTCCATTTTCAACCATTGACCCATGAACATCAACCCAACCAATCTCACCAAACTCATAGCAGACAACATCATCAAGATTGGCTTTTTAGCCATACTTGTTGGATGGTGTTTCCTGCTTATCTCCCCTTTTCTTGCTCCGGTACTTTGGGGAATCCTTATCAGTGTGATTCTTCACCCCATGTATACCGGTTTAGCAAAGAAATTAGGAGGTAAAAAAGGATGGAGCGCAACGATTCTCACGCTAGGAATGCTGGCAATAATCCTGATTCCAACATTTCTTTTCATGGGTTCCCTAGTTGACGGAGCTCAAAATTTAGGGGCTCAATTGGAATCCAAGTCATTCAATATTAACCCACCAAATGAGTCTGTGAAGGAATGGCCAATAATTGGTAAGAAGACTTATGACATCTGGGCATTAGCCTCTAACAATCTCCAGGCTTTTGCAGAAAAGTATAGTGAGGAGCTAGCTAACGTCGGAAGATCAATTTTAGATACAGTAGTTGGGACAGGCCTGAGTGTTCTCCAATTCGTATTGTCCATCATCATCGCAGGTGTGCTGCTCACTTATTCTGAAAGCGGCAATTCATTTAGTAAAAAGCTTTTTGTAAGAATTGCTGGAAAGGAAGGGGAAGAAATTCTGGAGCTTACAAATGGTACCATTAGAAATGTGGCCAAGGGTGTACTAGGGGTAGCGCTTATACAGGGCTTCCTTGTTGGAATAGGACTTCTTTTCGCGGGGGTTCCTTACCCTGGACTTTGGGCGCTTCTGAGCTTTGGATTGGCTTTGATTCAATTGCCCGTCACGCTTCTCATTATCCCAATCATTATCTACATGTTCTCGCTGGACTCCGGGATAATGACAATTATTTGGTCTATCTACCTAGTCCTTGCAGCTGGTTCAGACAACTTCATCAAACCTATTTTGCTTGGAAAAGGAGCTCCGGTACCTATGCTTGTCATATTCCTTGGTGTGATGGGTGGGTTCATTACATCCGGCTTTATCGGAATGTTTGTTGGTGCCATAGTCCTATCTGTAGGATACAGGCTAATGATCTCTTGGGTGGATGATGATGTACCGGAGGAAGTTTAAATAAGCAAACCTTTTTTTATCGAATTCACTTATCAAAATAAGGGTTAATAGGCCTTTCCCCAGCAGTAATTATGCGAAATAGAAATTGGCAATTGAGCAAGCCCGTGACTTCCCGAAGAGAAGTCAAGAGGCAAAATCTATATCATTTCTTTGAATATAAGTGTGTTCTGCTGAGTGCACCTGCTGGTTATGGAAAATCAAGCCTGGTTTCCCAATGGATAGAACAAAACAAACCAGAACACCTCTGGATCAATTTAGTGTCTGGAGATAAGTCTCCTGAATTATTCCTGAGAAAGCTTTATTCAGGATTTTCTGATATCCCTGAGGAAGTCAAAACTTTTCTTGAAAAATCGGAAAAGTCTGACTCTGATTTTCTTTTCGAGGAAACCCTCAATTTTCTAAGTGCCCAGAATAAAGATATCAGCCTGATCTTAGATGATTATCATTTGGTGGAAAGCCCTGAGCTCAACCAGTTCATCAAAACCATCGCAGAGAGTATTGAAGGAGTTCAATTAGTTCTCATAAGCAGGAAGAGCTTTGATCTTCCTCTGGATATATGGAAAGGGCGAAATCTATTTTCCTTAATTACTTCAAGCGAGCTGCTGTTTGACAGCCTTGAGCTGGATCAACATTTGGAATCACTAGGAATTGAGATAACTGAAAACACAAAAAAAACGCTGGCAGAGAGAACTGAAGGGTGGATTTCTGGAATTCAGATATTTCTGTTTGACTATGTGAATGAAGATGATCTTTTGAAAAGGCTCGCTAAAAGTGCCCACCCAAATCAAAATTATTTTAGTGATCTGGTTGATTCAAATCTTCAAGGTTTAGAAAAAAAGGACAAAGAAAAATTTCTAAGCCTTTCTTTCTTTGATCTATTAACCCCTTCGCTTGTTGAAGACCTTGGTTTCGAACAAGGGTTTCAGGATTATAGGTTAGCCTATTTACTCGATGCGAATCTTTTTCTTATCCAAATAGACCATACGAAACAGCATTATCGTTTCCATCATTTATTCAGAGAAAACCTACTCAGAAAGGCCAATGACCTATTTTCTGAAGATCAGATTAAACGTTTCAATGAAGTGGCGGGAAGTGCATACCTCAAAGATTCATTATTAAAAAATGCAACCTACAGTTTTTTAAGGTCAGGGAATGAAATAAAAAGTATCCGGGTCTTCGACCAATTCAGACTTAGGTTAATAGAGGAACGGAATTGGTCCGAATTACAGCAACTATTAGAGTTCGCAGATGAATTAGGTTTTAATCACTATACCAAAGGCTTTGCCGAGTGCTGGTACTCCATCTTTATGGGCCAAACCATGCTACTTTTCGAAAAAAGCGCACAACTAGCCACAGAGGTTCCTTCTAATTCTCCGCTGGCACATCTCGCTGAACTGAAGAGCCTTCTATCCTATCGCAGCTATAACCTTGAGCAAAACTTCTTCAGATGCATTGAGGAATGTCGCTTTGCCCTAGCTGGTCTTCCAGAGGATTTAAGCTATGCAAGAGGTTATGCCTGGGTGTTTTTGATCGGTTCGCTTCAGACAACGGGTAAATTTGAGGAGGCGGTCAAAGAAGTACAAGAAGCCTTAGCGTCAAGGATATCTGTTCACGAGCAATCTTATATTCTCTTGGTCCTTTGCTATTGCCATTGGATGGAAACCGATTTGGCCCAGCTGAGAAAAGTATCAAAAAGCTTAATTGATCTCGGTGATAAGTCACTCAACCTTGAAGCCAAAGCCCATGGACACTATTTCGCTGCCGTCTGTGCTTTTGAAAAGTGTAACTGGGATGAATTAGCTCTGCATATGAACGTGCTTGAAGAAAAGGGGCATTTCGCCATTGGGCTTATTCGCTTTTTCTCAAAGGTCCTTAATCTTCAAAAAGCCGCATTGGAGGACAAGCAGTTTGACCTTGGACAGATTGAAAGCATCTATGAAAAATTAATTGAGCAAGAGAATAATATCCTCCCTTTTTATGCCAAGGCTCTACAGCTTAATATCTCCATCAGCCATAATTATCGGCTGAATTTTTACGCCTTGAAAAAACAAACCGAGGGTCTGCCCCAATTTCCTATCACCAACATTATTGATCCGGGTCTATCGATTCTTGCGTATTCATTTTTTGAGCAATCCAAAGATGCCGAGGAGAAATTTAATCAGCTAAAGTCCTTTGCCCAATCAAGGTTTAATACGATGGCCTGGCTTAGAATTATGATTATTAAAGCAAGTCTGGATAACACAGCTTCAATTCAGGATCGTGTCAAAATCTTCAGTGAAGTCATTGAAGCAAGTCAAAAATCCAGAGTCTATGCACCTTTCCTCGAATTCAGACAGACCACAGCTTTTCTTTTTGAGCATTTTGAAGAATTCTCTGGAACCGATAAATACTTTATCCGGGATCTTAAAGATTTACAGAACCGACTGGGAGAAATTGATTTAAACCTTTCTCGTCGAGAAAAAGAAATACTGGAAGAACTATCCTATCACTCAAGTAATCTTGAACTAGCCAATGCACTTTTCATCACTGAGAAAACGGTAAAAAATCACCTCACTAATATTTACCGGAAACTAGGTGTAAAGAGTAAAAAAGAGGCTATAAAAATGCTGAAGGAAATAAAATTATAATCTTCCCCTTTTAATTAGGACTTTTAGGACTTGTTGTCAAATCCATTGAAACCTATCTTGCCCCGGTAGAATAATCCATTGACCGCTGATAGTGGACACACCATCATCGATATGGTTAAAAAAATAAACCTAACACCATAAAACATTTACAAGTGTCTTTTTGGAATCAATGAATCAGGAGGTTTTAAAAAGGTAACTGAGAGTTTTTTTAACAATGAAAAAATTAAGATTATGAGAAAAATTGGACTGTTTGTTTGTGCATTCTTGCTGAGTATTGCTGGAATTGCTCAAGATGAATCAAACTATGTACTGATCACAAATGTCAAGGTTTGGGATGGAACAAGTGATGCCGCAATTGATGCGGATGTACTGGTTGAAAACAACTTGATAAAAGAAGTTGGGACCGGAATAAGCGCTCCAAATGGCGCCACCATTGTCGATGGAAAAGGCGGGTATGTAACGCCCGGGTTAATCGATATGCACCAGCACCTGATGCTTAATGGGGGAACTATGGCTGGATCATATGACTGGGATGCTTATACCCAGGGAGCCCATGCCTCACGAGCGGCAGAATACTTATTGTTACAAGGGTTTACAACAATCAGAGATATTGGGGGTAACTCACTCTCTATAAAGCGTGCTGTCAATAGCGGTTTATTACCTGGTCCAAGAATTTATAGTTCAGGTGGTGCATTAGGTCCAACAGGAAGTCATACAGATTGGGGCGCATATAATGATGGACCGGGAGTAGGTAATTATCAGACTTTGGTTAGAAATGCCATGGTTGGTGATGGACGAGCTGAGTGGCTAAGAAATGGCCGATGGAATTTTAAAAGCGGAGCAGACTTCCTAAAAGTAATGTCTGGTGGTGGAGTTGCCAGTGTATTCGATCCAATTGACTTGAATTCGCCTTCGTTAGAAGAAATGAAAGCCGCAGTTCAAGTAGCGAATGAATATGGTGGCTACGTCGCTATTCATGGATACACGGATGCCGCATATAATAAATCTATGGACGCAGGCGTAAAATCCTATGAGCATGGATTTTTGATCTCGGAAGAAACTGTTATGCGTATGGCTGAAGAGGGAGTTTGGTGGTCCTGGCAGCCGTACGGAAGTTATAACACTTTCGGAATGGGTAACTTCCCAGATTGGTTTACTCCTGATATGATGGAAAAAGGTGCTGCCGTTGCCGAAGGTTCTGTTCAAGTACCTAAATGGATGAAGAAGCACGGGGTGAAAATATTTACTGGCTCGGATATGTTTGGATGGGACAATTGGCAAAATGCTATTAAAAATGCTGCTTATCCAGTTGACATTCCTGGTTTGGATTTCACATCTGTAGAAACTTTGAAGATGGCAACTTCCAATGCAGGTCAAGCTTTGTTGGAATTGTCCGCACCTTCGAGAAATCCCTTCAAAAAAGCGAAACTAGGAGTTATTGAGGAAGGCGCCTGGGCAGACCTGTTGATTTGGTCAAAAGATCCGACTCAGGATGTAAAGATCATCACCGAAGAAGGGAATTTATTATTCATTATGAAGGATGGATATGCTTATAAAAATTTATTGGTAGACCCTTCTGATCCTTCTTACCGTGGCTCATTAAAGCCTAGAGGCTACGATTGGACGGGATCCACAAGCGATTCACACAAGCATTGGCATTAAGTTTTAGATAATTTGAATTTTTAGCAAGGAACAGGAATCCAGATTTCTGTTCCTTGTTTCTTATCATTAAAGCTAAATCCGCATTTTTAAATGAGATTTTACGGGCTAATACTCCTTCTTTTAATCATTAATTCTGCTTGTAAAACTGAAGTTGAAAATTATTATTACCCACACTCATCTGAACCTCAACCCCGGACATCAACCTCTTTCGATAACTCACCTGAGAAGTTTTCTTTTATTGTTCACAGCGATCTAACCGGTGGTGAGAGGCCAGGAATTTTTGAGGTAGCCGTTGAGCAAATGAATTTGATTCGACCTGAATTCTTTGTAAATGTAGGTGACTTAATCGACGGAGGTCCGGCTGATTCTACTTCATGGAATTCACAATGGGATTGGTTTGATGAAAGAGCAAATCGCGCCAAGGCACCACTCTTCTACACGGGCGGAAATCATGATCTCACTGGGAATTTTGCACAAGGTATTTGGAAAGAAAGGCTAGGAAGACCCTATTACCATTTCATTTATAACAACACGCTTTTTCTGGTTCTTGATACGGAGGATCATGGAAAAGAAAGACATGATGAAATCGAAGCCATCCGCAATGAAGGCGTCAGAATTTATGACGAAGAGGGCCCTGTAGCTTATGTCAAAAGCACCTATGCAAGATTGCCTGAAAGAAAATGGGGAAACATTGGGCCCGAACAAAGGGACTATATGATCAATGCTATCAAGGCAAATCCTGAGGTAAAATGGACCTTTCTCATGTTTCACAAACCTGTCTGGGATAATCCAGAGGAGGGAAATTTTAAAGCAATTGAAGCAGCCTTAAATGGAAGAAACTACACCGTCTTTCATGGGCATACCCATAATTACTTGCATATAGAAAGAAATGGAATGGATTACATCAATCTCGGAACCACTGGTGGATCTCAAAACTCGACTATCGGTAGATCTGTAGATCATTTTCTATGGGTTACAGTGGATGAAGATGGAGCCACCATTGCCAACTTATTGATGGAAGGAATTTTGGATAAGTACGGTCAAATTCCAGCAGGTGGAGACTCTTTAGATTTCGAGAAGAAATGAGATTAAGATCTATCCTATGCATCGGGCTTTTATCCCTTTTTTCCATTCAGCTAAGTCATGCTCAGGAAGAGGAAGTAGCAAAAACCAAAAGTGTAGATGAAATCGCACAGGAGCTATCCAACCCTGTCAGTTTAACTGCAAGCCTTGTTTTACAGGGTACTTATAATTTTTGGGGAGGCAGCACACCTGGTGCTTCGGAGCAAGGGAGTTCAAGCCTTGTCTTCTTGCCCACCCTACCATTCAAGCTTGGAAAATATAATCTGACCGTAAGGCCAAGTTTCCCGACTACGGGTGCCCCCTATTTAACAGAAGACTTTCAGTGGGATAAGGAAAGGGGCTTTGGAGATATTGTTTTACTAAGTATGCTGGGCCGAGCAACAGAAGGTGGATTTCTATATGGCCTTGGACCGAGTATTATTATGCCTACTGCAAGTAGTCCGCTCTTAGGCAAAGATCAATGGCAATTGGGTCCGGCAGTTCTAGCTGGAATCTTAAAAAAATGGGGTGTTGTGGGTATTCTTTGGCAGCACTGGTGGGGAGTAGATGTTCCTTCAGATGTAGAGAAGGTTAATACCGGCACTATGCAAATTTTCTATTGGTTTTCAGCTGGTGGAGGTTGGCAGGTTGGTGGAAGCCCTATAACTACAGCAAACTATATTAATGCAACGGATATAGACTTCTCTGTTCCATTAAACCTTGGAGTCGCTAAAACATTCCTCTGGGGTAAAACGCCTATAAAGGCTACAATTCAGGGCCAGTATTTTGTCACCAGACCAGATACTCTTGGTCCTAGTTGGGGTATCTTCTTTCAATTCACACCTGTAATAAATGTACCTTGGGGTAAGTAGAAAACCATTAGCATTTAATTCAATACCATGGAAAGCATAATCTATTTAGTTCTTCTCCTTCTCATTACTGCTTCCTGCAATTCATCAGCACCTAGTGATGGATATGATGTGGTGATACTAAATGGCCGGGTAATGGATCCAGAAACAAATTTTGATGGAATAAGGAATGTAGGGATCAAAGACGGAATAATAGTAAGCATTACCGAAGAGGAAATCTCTGGAACCGAGACCATTGATGCTTCTGGCCATGTGGTGGCCCCTGGTTTTATAGATACCCATTTCCATGCTAATGGGAGCACTTGGGGATCCAAGGCTGCACTTCGTGATGGAGTTACCACTGCCATGGATCTTGAACTTGGAAGCCTAAATATTGAGGAATGGTATAATGAACGAGAAGGTAATTGGGCAGTGAATTACGGCGCGGCCGTTTCACATGAATTCCACCGAATGCAGGTTCTTGACCAAATGAAAATGGATGGCCCCAAGGATGGAAATGACTTCGCTAATCTTAGAAACCAATCCTACGAAGAAAACGACATCCCGGATTGGGCAGTGACTCAGGCAAGCTTGGATCAAATCAATGAGATGATTTCCAATATGGATAAGGAACTTCAGGCAGGAGCTTTGGGAATTGCCTCAACAACTGGGTACATGGCAAATGGAGTGACTACTCTTGAGCTTTTTAATGTACAAAAAGCTGCTGCTAATTATGGGAGACTTTATGCCTCGCATGTAAGACTGCTCGGAAACTCCTCCCCTCCTACGGAGGCGACTTTGGGTGCATTTGAGCAAATAGCTAATGGGATAGCACTCAATCAGCCTCTACTGCTTAGTCATAATAATAATTTTGGTTGGTGGGAAGTTGAGGAGCATCTGCAACTATTAAGAGATCAAGGGTACAATGTCTGGTCAGAATATTATCCTTATACCTGTGGTTCATCAACTATAGGATCAGAATTTATTAAGCCAGAAAACATTGGTGCTCTGGGATTGGATTACACCAATCTCATTGACCCGAAGACGGGTCAAAACATGAATCGAGAGATGTACGATCGAATCGTAAAGGAAGATCCGGCATACATTATTGTTCTTTGTCTGCCTCAGAGAGAAGAATGGCTTCCGCTGTGGCTGGAAGTCCCCCATATGACCGTAGCTGGAGATGCAATGCCTCCTGTTGATGTCAATAGTGAATTTTTGGATTGGGATGATCCGTTTGAAGCATACAATGGACACCCAAGGACTGTTGGCACGCATGCTACAACATTTAGACTTGCCAGAGAATATGGAGTAGATCTTATGCATATGATATCTCAGAACTCATACTGGGCCGCCAAGCATTTAGGAGATGCTGGAGTTGAGGCTATGCAAAAAAGAGGAAGAGTTCAGGAAGGAATGATTGCAGATATCACAGTTTTTGATCCAGAGAAAATCCGTGACAATGCAACCTATAAAGTAGGTGAGAATGGTAATCCATCGACAGGTATCCCTTATGTCCTTGTTAATGGAGTCATCATGGTGATGGATTCTAAGGAACAAAGTGGAATATATCCAGGGCAGGCAATCAGATATCCTATTGAAAATACAGGAAGGTGGACCAATCTGGAGCGAGAGGCTTACTTAGATAAGCTTTTAGCCCCTGAAGTCCCTGAAGAACTGCACGACCACGGAACAGAAAATCGATGAAAAAACTAAGAATCACTCTATTTATCGGCCTAGCGTTTATTTCCATGCATGGTTTCGGCCAAAGTAATTCGGGCTATGGCTTTAAATCAGATAGCACGGAATCCAATTACACAAATCAGGATGCCATGGGTGGACCTAAATCAATTGGTGCTCAACTTAAGGCGGACAACCAGAAGAAGGAATCCTATTTCAGACTTCCAATAAGAGTAACCAAAGGATGGTATGCATGGAAGTCCAGACTTCAGGAAAATACAGGTCTACAGATTGGTATAAATTACACTTCTGTCTATATGTCTTCTTCAGAGGTAATTGACAAGGAAGTAAACAATCCCAATACAGGATCTGGAATTCTGGACATACAATTAGGATGGACCTTAGTGAATAGAAAAAAGGGTAAGAATACGGGTACTTTGTTCGCCAAAATGAATAACCGCCATGCCTATGGTAATTTGACCAATTCCATGTTCCATGGAATCTTTGAGTCCGGTTACTACGGGCTACCTGCTACCGGATTCAATAATTATTCTTCAAGGCTACTAGAGCTAAACTGGCAACAAAACTTCTTTGAAAGTAGGCTGCAGTTTGTTCTGGGAAAAGTGGACATGACCAACTACTTCAACTTCCATGGCTTGGTTGTTCCATGGACAAGCTTTTTGGGTTATGGTTCCTCCCTTTCCGGTACGGTCAACTGGCCTAATCAAGGGGTAGGAATTGTTGGAAGTTTCCGCTTCAATGACAATTGGTATATCATGGGTGCTCTTGCTGATGCCTATGGAGATGACTTTGCCCAGAACAATTTCCTTGATTTCGGAGATCAGTTTTTTGAAGGAAATTTCTTTAAAGCAGCGGAAGTCGGCTGGGTTCCCAGCATGGCTGAGCGATATTTTAAGAAAATCAGTTTGACTTATTGGAGTACAGATGCTTACACCAGAGGAGGAAATGATATAGCCAGCAGTAATGGTATAGCCTTTACCTCTCATTGGTTCTTTAGAGAAAAATTTGCTCCCTATGTTCGATTTGCCTTCTCTGAAGGAAATGGTGAGAATGCCTTTTATAAAAAGGATGTTCAAATTGGTCACGGCTTTGTGTTTAAGTCTCATGACCTTTTAGGAACCTCTTTTTCCTGGGCAGAAACCAATATTCCAGATAGTGAAAATCAGATGACCGTAGAAATTTATTACCGCTTTCATCTTACGGAGCATTTGGCAATTACTCCTGACTTTCAATGGATTATAAACCCAACTCTTAATCCTAATGTAAACTCGTTAACCTATTTAGGTGTGAGAGGTAGAGTTACTTTCTAATTATTTTAAATGAATAAGATTTTCACCTTTTGTCTACTTTTTTTCGTTCTCAGCCTGGGAAGCAGCTATGCTCAGGAAGAAGAAGAAAAAGAAAATAAAACCACCTTCAAGTTTGGTGGATATATTAAAGCAGACTTTATCAATACCTGGTACAATAATGGTCAAGTGAGTTCCACCAGCCCTATGAAGGATATTCACTTCCCAGCACAAATCCCGGTTGGCGATTCGGAGAACAATTACAATCTGGATTTCCATGTAAAGGAATCCAGATTCAATTTCGATGTGAATACTGAGCTCCTGGGGCAGAGTATCCATGGGTTTGTCGAATTGGACTTTCTGCTTTCAGCACAAGGAAATGAAAGGGTAAGTAATTCATTTGCTCCCAGACTAAGGCATTTTTATTTCGAATGGGGCAAGCTTTTAATTGGGCAGACCTGGTCTACTTTTATGATTGTTGTAGTTCCAGATGATTTGGACTTTGCAGGAGCAGCTGAAGGCCTGGTTTTCAATCGACAGCCTCAGATTCGTTTCACTCATAACAACTGGCAATTCTCTTTGGAAAATCCAGAGACCACGCTGATGGGGTTTCAGGACCCGGGAATCGTAGAGTCTGAAAAAGAAATACTTCCAGATTTAATCGTCAGAAGAAATTTCACCTTTGAAAGGGGCTTTATTGGAGTGGCTGTATTGAATAGAGCCTTAAATGGCAAGACCACCAATACGCAGGAAACGAAGACCAAATACGCATTTGGACTTACCAGTGGAGGAAAATTTTCTGTCGGCACTAAAGGCTCCGATATCCGGTTTATGGGTACCTATGGAACCGGACTTGGAAGATATACCGCTCTCGGTTTTACTTCAGCTGGGGTGGTTGATCAGGAAAGAAATATCCATGGTATTGGATCTGTAAATGGCTATGTAGCTTATAACCACTATTGGAAGCCAGAGAGATGGTCTTCCAGTTTTAATGTGTCAGCCTATCAAGCCATGAATGACATGGATTTGGTTAGCATGGAAGCTAATGAGATAGCATACAGTTTCTCAGGTAACTTAAAGTACACTCCTGCCCCTGAATTATTATTTGGTGTTGAATTTATGCATGGGTATAGAGGACTTGCTGATGGGATGACATCAGGGAGCTTCAACCGATTACAATTTTCAGCCAAATATAGCTTCGGATACAAAAACTCAATTGCCAACGAAAAAAGGTAAATTCAACAAATACGCTCATCAATTACGATATGATAAAAAGATTTACTCTAGCATTTCTATCCCTTATTCTAGTCAGTAGCTCAGTAATGGCTCAGGATATTGACAGTGCTCAGATTGGAAAAGAATACCCCTACATTCTCCCCATTCTTGGGAAAAAGGCCTATGCAAGGGGATATCGATTACAAAAGCCTTTTGGCCTAATGGCCGGTACCCTTTTCAATAAGCAGGGAATCGTGTTAAAGGATTTTGAGCTAGGGATAGCCGATCCAGGTACACCAGTAGATGATGTAAATTTCGTTGACCTCAGCGAAGTCGGAATTTTTGAATTTGGACCTTCCGAGGGTAGAATTACCACGGTTAATGCAAGGGCAGATGCCTGGATTCTCCCTTTCTTAAATATCGGCGGTTTCTATGGCCGAGTAGGTGGTGAGCAAACTATTACATTTAGACTCGGAGGACCAGACAATGATCTTATTGCTAGTACCACAGATATTGATGGTCAGTACTATGGATTTAATATGCTCGGCGTTGCTCCAGTCGGGCCGGTGAATTTGATGATAGATTATTCCTGGGCATGGACTACCAATGTAAATCTGGATAAGCCCGTATTAGTGAAAGTATCAGGCATGAGAATAGTGAGGAGGATAATGACCAAAACCCCTGACCGGTTTGTAGCGGTTTGGTTGGGAGCTCAGTTCCAAAACCTGGATAATCAAACATCAGGAAATATCGCATTTGACGAAGCCTTAGGAATTAGTGACGAGGATAAGCAAAAGATGGATGACTATTGGATGGATGTCCAAAATGACGTCATACCTATTGATCAGGATGATATGGGTAATGATATTTTCTGGAGCGAGCTTGGCCCGGTAGAACAGAGGCTGAGAGAGGCTACCTTTAACCTATTCAGAGGCTTTGTAGATGACAATGCCTACTACAAATTCACTAAGGAGTTGGAATACAATTGGAATATGCTTCTAGGAGTAAATTATCAGCACAATCCAAGATGGCAGGTAAGAGCAGAATATGGATTCTTGAGATCCAAGCAACAGCTAATGTTTGGGCTTAATTACAGATTCGGACTTTAAGGTTAATCTCACAAGTACTACACATTAAGAAATGTGGATTTAGGTCTGGATTATCGGAGATTTGCTTCAAATTCCTGATATTCAAAAAGCTAAACCACATTTTTTTTGAAATAGGCTTTGAGGTTTTTTGACGCACACTTCCATATAATCAATCACCGATTCCCCCTCGTAGAAAATCAAGGTTTTTTCCCATCTGAGTTTACAACTGCCGATTATCGTTTAAAGATGAATGGGAATCAGCCAATTGGAGGAGCCGTGGTTAGCGGATCATTTCAAGGTTTTGATCACACCTATTTAATTCATGCATTAAAATCGCTAGGCGACGGATTTGTAGGGGTAGTGAACATTCAGCCCGAGATAAGCTCTAAGAAATTGCTAGAGCTCAAGAACTCAGGGGTTGTTGGAGCTCGATTTAACCTGAAGCGTGGGTCCTTTACCAAACTCACAGAAATTGAGTCACTTTCAACCCGACTATTTGAAGAATTTGAATGGCACTCGGAGTTCTATCTTGATAGTAAGGATCTAAAGGAAATTCTTCCCACGCTTTGTAAAATCCCCTCCTGCTCTATTGATCATCTTGGGCTTTCCAAGTCCGGTTTAAAACATCTGTATTTATTAGTAGAGAAAGGTGTGAAAGTGAAGGCCACAGGCTTTGGAAGATTAGATTTTGATCCTGTATCAGCGATGAAAACAATTCATTCCATCAACCCAAAGTCACTAATGTTTGGAAGTGATTTACCCTCTACAAGAAGCAAAACCCCATTTTCTCAGAATGATATAAATCGGATAATGGATAGTTTTAATCAGGAAGATCAGGAACTTATTTTCCATAAAAATGCCACCAACTGGTATCTGAAATGATCAAAAAACTACTCTTATCAGCAATAGCCCTTTCCTTAACATTCCATTCCTGGGCTCAGAATAAGAATGAAATTTTCAACAAGGAATTAACCCGGCTCCAGGAATTCTTTTCTATCCCTGGAATGAGTGCAATTGTATCCAAGGATGGAAAAATCATCTTTGAAAACTACTTAGGTTATTCCAATTTGGATACAAAAGAAAGGATCGACTCTGAAACGCTTTTCCCGATTGCTTCCATCACTAAGACTTTTTCAGCAACACTTTTAATGCAATTGGTAGAGGAAGGAAAGCTCAGTCTGGAAGACCCGATCAACAAGTATTTACCAGAATCAGAGTTGTATCCGAGTATTCAGGTAAAACATCTTCTATCTCATACTTCCCAAGGCGACATCGGGGAGCAGTTTTTCTATAGCTCAAGATTTGGGCTGCTTACTCCAATTATTGAAAAGGCTAGCGGGAAATCCTTCGCAGAATTGATGCAGGAAAAAGTATTGACACTAGCAGGAATGAATCAAAGCTTTCTATTGGAGGCTGCTGAACAAATTGATGAAAGAAAAGTAACGCTTGCCTCTCCATATATTTTAGAATATGGTCAGCAGGAAGGTTTTGTGGACTATGGGTATTCTGCTTCTGCCGGGTTGGTTTCTACTGGAAGGGAACTCCTGAAATTCAGTAAAGCTCTTGACGACAACATATTGATTACTATTAATTCAAAGGACATTCTGTACTCGGGTATAAACCCTGCACTCCCCTACTCATATGGCTTATTCTCCCAAAAGGTAGAAGGAATGGATATCCATTGGGTTTATGGTCAATATGACTGCTATGCCAGCCTTCTTATAAAAATCCCTTCCAAGGAATTAACCTTAGTTCTTCTGGCTAACAACAACCTAATGAGTGATCCGCCAAGACTCATCATGGGAGAATTAACCTCATCACTTTTCGCCTTGAGTTTTCTGAAAAACTATGCCTTAGGTTTAGAGAACATGCCACTTTTTGAAAGTGTAGCATCGGTTTATACCGAAGATTTTCCTGAGGATCTTTACAGAAAGAAAGTCTTAGCTCAGGCTCTTTCAGAATCATTCATGGCAAGGTTTGATCCCCAAAAAATGGAGACGAGTGCTGCCTTAGTTCAAGCGACTCTGGACAAATACCCTGATTTCCTCAGCTACGGAAATATCAACCTTCTTCATAATCTCAGTTTTCTGAAGGATGTTGCATTTTATATGGATTTAGGTGATTTTGACCAATTTGATTCGCAGATAGAAAAGCTTGGCGACAAGCTCTTAAATCAAGAGTCAAATAACCCTTATCTGCATATCTATTTAGGAACATATCATGATAGAAAAGGGAATAAAGAAAAGGCTAGATTTCATTTCCAAAGCATAGTAGAAGCAAAGAACTTTTCAACAAATTGGTACTCCAGAGAGGCACAATCCTGGTTAGATCAGAATTAAAAGACAATGGACCAATCACAGATCAAAGATATTCCCAAAGTTTTACCTGACTTAGAAAGAAAGTGTAAGGAAATAGGGTTCACCATGCCCTCAGACCGATATATCGGCACACTTCTTAAGTCATTGATTGCCTCCAAACAAGCTTCTAAAGTTCTTGAACTAGGAACAGGAATTTCTCTATCACTTGCCTGGATGATTGAGGGATTAGACAATAAATCTCAGCTAACTAGCATTGATAATGATCCCAATCTGATCAGTATCGCGGAAGAACATTTTGCCAAGGATCAAAGGGTTAGTCTCATCTGCGAGGATGGTGGGAATTGGATTGAAAACAATGCCGCAATGCGTTTTGATCTCATCTTTGCGGATGCCTGGCCAGGTAAATACAGTCACCTTACTGAAGTATTATCCATGATCAATCCTGGAGGATTTTATGTAATTGATGATATGAATCCTCAACCCAATTGGCCCGAAGGTCATGCTGAGAAAGCCCAAGCTCTTGTAAATACACTTGAGAAATTGGAAAACTTTACCATCACTAAACTGGATTGGTCAACGGGCGTAATTATTTGTACGAAACAACCCTAAGGCTACATTGAAATCCCTTCTCCTATTTTCATTTACCTTCCTTTGTCTTTCCCAGGTTCTACTTGGACAGCAAAGGTTCGTGGAAATTGAAGGAGCTCAAATTTGGATCGAAACAAGGGGACTAGAGAATAGAAAACCTGGACAACCCCTTGTCATCTTTGAAAGCGGTGCTGGAACACCAATGGGTAATTGGGAGAAGGTACTCGATGGGACGGCAAAGCTAGCCCCTTTGCTTACTTATGATCGGCCTGGGATAGGTAAATCAGAGCCAATCCAAAAGCTTCCAACCATAGAAAATGTCTCTACCTGGCTTTTGGAAATACTTGAGCAACTAGAGCAGCCTCCACCCTATATCCTGGTTGGCCATTCTTTGGGTGGAGCATATGTAAGAGGATTTGCAGTCTACCATCCGGAGAAACTTGCTGGGCTCATTATTATTGATCCGGCTGATTTTACAGAAACCAGCAAGAATATTGGAGATTATTATGAATTTCTGGATTGGCCCGAACAGAAGGTGGATAGTCTTATTGAGTCTTTTGTGACTCGAAGGCAATCCGGACGAATAGATGCTCCCCCAGCCATACAAAGAGAAGGTCAGGTGTTAGATGAAATGAGAGCAACCGACTTTGCAGAAATTAATGATCATCCCCTGCCAAACATCCCCGTTCATATTCTTACTGGAGGCAGATTTGACCTTCCAAAAGATAGATGGTCCAAGGAATATGATGAGCTTGAGCTCTTCCAAAGCAAAATGAGGATTCGAAGTAAACGCTGGATGGATGTCATCCAGTCCGTTGAAAAGGGAATGTTTTTCTTCAGTGCTGATGCAGCACATTTCGTACAGTGGGATGATCCTGAGTTGGTAGTTTCAAGCATCAGTATAGTTTTGTCTGACTATAAAATTTTAAAAGGAAAAGAGTAAATGCTGATTGACGAGCAGTTTTCCTTTGATGAAGTCCAGGGGTTCAAATTTGGCTACTCTCCTTTGGGCAGACCATCTATGTTTTCACATGTCTATTTTGTCGATGGCCTCTTAATTGATACAGGGCACCGCACGATTCAGAAAAGTCTTTTGAACCGGACCAAAGGTTTTGAAATTAAGCAGGTCTTTATTACACATCATCATGAAGATCATACAGGAAATTTACCAGCCGTGCTTGAGCAAAAGGGCGTTCAAGCCTTTTCTTCACTTCTTTGCTCTGAAATGATGAAAGACCCTCCCTCCATAAGTTTTGCTCAAAAACTTACCTGGGGAGATCGACCAGCATTTGAAAAGTTGATCCCTTTAGAAAAGCAACTCGAAACTGAAAATCACCAGTTCCAGATCATTCCAATTCCAGGTCATGCTGTTGATATGGTCGCCTTATATGAGCCTGAAAAGAAATGGCTTTTTTCTGCGGATCTTTTTATCAGTTCTTACATTGGCTATATCCTGGAAAATGAGAGCATACACGACCAAATCAATTCCATCAAGGCTGTTCTGGAATTAGATTTCGAGGCTATGTTTTGTGCGCACAATCCGCAGCTGAAAAACCCTAAGAAAAAGCTTAGAAAGAAATTAACCTTTCTGGAAGAGTCCTTCGAATCTGTATCTAGTCTTTATGAGAAAGGGATGACTGCAGAGCTGATTTTTAAAGAATTGAAATGGAAAGAAAACTGGAGTGTAAGAATTCTATCAGGGGGACACTTATCAAGACTCAATTTGGTGAAGTCTATCATAAGGGATATTGAGTCGAATTAGATAATTGATTGGCTTTATCCGATTAGGTAAATTGATTGTATGAGATTAAAGGGGGAAATCATTGGAGTAATCGGCCTAAGTTCAGTTGTAATATTAGCGATTGCTCTTTTGGTAATAGGCTCCTTAAATTCTGAATTTAACTTCATAAATGATTTCATTAGTAGGCTTGGTGCTAAGGGTCAGCCCAATGCACTTATCTTCAACCTGATTGGCTTTGTCACAGTTGGGCTACTCCTATTTATTTTTGGGTGGACTTATGGAGTTCTTTTAAAGGACAAATTGCTTTCCCTTCTCCTTTCCTTATTTGGCCTTGGTTTCGCTTTTACGGCAATACCCGTTGATTTAGCCATGGAAAATGCTCCTGTTTCAAAGGCTCATGTAGCCGCCATATGTTTGGGCCTTGCATTTTGGTTATTTGGCCTGGCCCGCATGGGGTACAATCCTAAATTATCTCATCGGATACGATACCAAGCTAATTTTGCAGCCGGGTTACTCTTCGTAGCGATGATAGGCTTTGTTTTAGAATTTTGGTCCATGCCAATTACCCATAGATTAGTATTTGGAGTTGTGTTCGGCTGGACAACCCTAACCTCAATTCAATTAATTTCAGAAACTACATCCAGTGATGTTCAAAATGAGTGAGTTAGAATTAATAGTTGATCTCCATAAGAGTACGGAAAGACAGGGACCAGGAAGTATACAGCATACGTTGAAAGCCTTAGATCTAATTCACATAAAGGAAGAAGAACCTTTGAAAATCGCCGATCTGGGTTGTGGAACCGGAGCTGCATCCTTAACTCTGGCAAAAAGTATGGATTCCAAAATAGTCGCTCTCGATATTTTTCCAGAATTCCTAAAAGAGTTAGATGGAAGATCTAAATCCCAAGGACTCGAATCTCAAATCAAAACGGTACAAGGGTCTATGGATGATTTACCGTTTCAGAAGGAGGAGTTTGATATTATTTGGTCAGAAGGGGCAGTTTATAATATTGGATTTGAAAAGGGAATCAGAGAGTGGAAGGATTACCTCAAACCTGAAGGAGCTATTGCTGTGAGTGAGATAACCTGGACGACCGAGGATCGCCCAAAAGAAATCGAAGATTTCTGGGAATCAGCATATCCTGAAATCTCCTCCGCAGACAAAAAGATTGAAATCCTTGAATCCAATGGTTATTCACTTCTTGGGTATTTTTTTCTGCCAAGCGAATGTTGGACCAGCAATTACTATGAACCATTGAAGGAACAATTTTCAAGGTTTTTGGATGAACATAAGAATAATCCTCTTGCTCAAAAAGTTGTCAATGACACCGAGGAGGAAATCCAATTGTATCAAAAATTTGGCAAGTACTACAGCTATGGATTCTACATAGCAAAAAAGATGAGCTAGTTTTTTTTGGCCTTTAAAAAGACCCATATTTGACTTATTGTCATTTTTACAAAAACACCCTGGACAATACTTTTTATGAACACAGCAACTGGTACTGTTCAATCAATTGTAAGGATAATTAAATACGTGTTTCTTCTAGCAGGCTTTCTGCTCGTATTCAATAACCAGAGCTATTCTCAGGGCCTTTTCAAGGCTGGAGGGAAAGGAGATAGTGACCGTATAGAAGGAAAATTCAAATTTATCCCGCTACCCTATATAGATTATCACCGAGCCATTGGATGGTCTTTTGGAGCCTTACCTATCGGTATGTATAACCTCTCTGAAAAGGATACCCTCTCCCCTTCATCCATGACAGGCTTATTCGGAATGTACACTACCAACGATACATGGTTTGCTATGGGTTTCGGTCGAATGTTTTTGAATGAAGATCGATGGAGAATTACCTATGCTGCAGGCATCGGAAATATCAACTACCAGTTCTTTGTCTCTAGTCCCATAAATCAATGGATTAAGTACAATACAAATGCTGATTTCGCCTATATAGGAGTTCAAAGAAGGGTAATTCCAAAGCTTTATGGTGGGGTGAATTACATCTTTACAAGCTTCGATACAGAAACAGATGTGTTTGAAGGAATGACCACCCTACACGGTGCTGGCTTAAGTGCAACTTGGGATGCAAGATCAAATGTCTCCTATCCACGATCCGGGTACTACCTTGAAACCAAATTCACTACTTACCCAGACCTCTTTGGAAATGAACAGGTCTCAAATAGAATAGAGGTCACTTATAATCACTTTTTCTCCACCCGAAAGGAAACGGATGTGATTGCCACGCGCTTTTATTCAGGTCTAGGCATCGGTGATGTAAACTTCAACCAACAATTCATTGTGGGTGGAACAGATATCCGAGGATACTCCTTTGGCGAGTTTCGTGGCAATTATCTAATTGCCGCACAGGCAGAGTACCGCTATAACTTCTATAAGAGATTTGGAGCAGTTGGTTTTGCTGGAATAGCCAGCGTCTTCGAATCAAATGTCGAAGAGAACGATGGCAAGATTATTCCAGGAGGAGGTTTTGGCTTGCGCTACACTTATCTTCCAGATACCCATGGAAATGTAGGTTTTGATATAGCCTGGGGCGAAGGCGACTGGGGAATCTACTTTAGATTCTCAGAAGCCTTCTAATTTTCAAACAGATTATTCAGATTTTAGAACGAT
>CAZLUY010000394.1:0-7954 GCA_964562785.1 uncultured Limnohabitans sp.
GCACTGGTATTTCTCACTCTTTTGCCAGAGCTTCTTCTTACACCGATATGCTGCTCATCAGATGTTTGTGATGAACAAGTATTGGGAACGCTTCTTTTACATTTTCACATGGATGTGGCAAGGAAGTTCTTATTTATCCCCACGTGCCTATGCAGTTCTTCACAGAATGCATCATGCATATAGTGACACTCCGAAAGATCCACATAGTCCACACCATACAGAAAATCTTTTCACAATGATGTGGAAGACAAAAAATATCTATAATGAGTATTTCTCTTTCAAGCTTATGCCTGAAGAGCGATTCTCAAAAGACATTCCTGATTGGGGTAAATTTGATCGTTTTGCAGATCAGATGTTCGTTAGAGTAGCATGGGGCCTTCTTTATGTTGCAATTTATGTGCTTTGCATCTCTGTATTTGAATTCGCAGGAACTCACTGGTGGATGTACTTCTTACTGCCTATCCATTTTCTAATGGGACCTGTGCACGGCGCTATTGTTAACTGGAGTGGTCATAAGTATGGTTACTCAAATTTTGACAATAATGATAAGTCGAAGAATAGTTTGCTTCTTGATGTTTTGATGCTTGGTGAATTATTCCAAAACAATCATCACAAGTTACCCAATCGTCCAAATTTTGCGGTCAAATGGTACGAGTTCGATCCTACTTATCCTATTGTGAAACTACTTCATGCTTCAGGGATCATTAAATTGAGGACAGCATAGATCCAATGTGACATTTTTAAAAAAAGAGGCTTCTCCTCTTTTTTTGTGATATTGAAATGTGAATAGATATTCTTTGAATTATAAAACTATAATCATAATTTACCCTCAATTCTAACTTAACACCTTTTTTATGAAACCATTAACTAGAGCCGAAGAGGAGGTCATGCAGATCCTCTGGCAAATGGAGAGGGGGTTTGTGAAGGATATGCTTGAACATATGCCAAATCCAAAGCCGGCTTATAATACCGTATCCACTATAATTCGAATTCTGGAAAGAAAAGGCTTTGTGAGCCACAAGTCTTACGGAAAGAGCCATGAATACTTTCCGATCGTTTCCAAAGATGAGTACAGAACATTCATCATTAAGAAAATGCTCGATGGGTATTTTGATAGTTCATTCAAAAAGCTCCACGAATTCTTCAAAAATGATGAATCATTAAACACAAAAGAGTATCAATAAAAAAAGCCCTGAATATATCAGGGCTTTTTTTTATTTCGTTTCGTCCAGCAGAACTTCTATTGCCTTCTCCAATTGTTGATCAATTCCCTGATCAATCTGACCTGGCATATTTTTCAGTTGAATTTGTGGTTTGGTCTCATAGTTTTCTAACCACTCTCCTGCTTTATTTTTGGCCGACACAGGAACTGTACCCCATCTTGAACCATCAGGTAAACCTTCCCAGCCTGCAAATGAGCATGTACCTGGTGTTGGCATTCCTAGGGTCGTTCCTATCTGAAGGTCTGTATAACCACAGGCGAAACAGTGACCATCTGAATAATTGGCTTCATTAAACATGGCTAAAGTTGGTTTGGTCCACCTGGCAGTTGGCTCATAGCCGACTGCTCTTTCTGCTGTTGCATAGGTAAGGAATTTCTCCCCAGTGAAGAACATGGCTAAATCTGCGACCAAATCACCACCACCATTGAACCTTGTATCAATAATTACGGCATCTGTGTCGTGGTATTTGCCCATCATTTCCTCATACATATCTCTGTAAGGGCCATCTCCCATTCCTGGGATATGCACATAACCAAGTTTGCCGCCACTTTTCTCTTCAACTTCCTTTTGATTCAACTTCACCCATCTTTTATATAGGAGCCTATTTTCTTGTCCAAGACTTATTGGTTTCACGGTCACCTCCTTGGTATCTCCTGATTCAGCAGTTAATTCCAACAAGGTAAAGTCACCAGAAATTCTATTCAGGACACTTGCAATATCAATGTTTGAAGGAATTGCTGAACCATTAATTTTGGTAATAGTCATTCCAGAAGTCACATCCAGATTGGCCTTATCTAGTGGTCCGCCTTCAATTACCTCAGTGATTTTTATTCCTTCTCCCTGGAAATCATAATCCCAGAAAATCCCCAAAGAGGCTGTCTGATCTGGCATACTCACTCTTCTGGAGTATCGAGCTCCTGTGTGAGATGCATTCAATTCTCCTAACAATTCAGAAATCATCTCGGAGAACTCGTAACTATTTCCAATGTGAGGAATGTACTTCTCATAATCAGCCTTGAGCTTATTCCAATCCACACCATGCATATCAGGGGTGTAAAAAATACCATCAGTTCTCAACCAAACATGGTCAAACATGTACTGGAATTCAGCTCGCTGATCAAACTTCATTTCACCAGAGATCTTAATAGATTCCCTCTTCATACCGCTCGGGTTTAGTTTGGAGATGCTTCCACCGCTTAAGATGAAAATATTCTTTTGATCCTTATCCCAACTCAAGTCTGCATATCCTGCATTCAATTTGAGTTCTTGTTTGGTTTCCTTAGTTCTTAGGTTCGTACTCCAAAGATTAAAACCTTTCTCGAAAGAAGCCAGATAATATAGTTTCTCGCCGTCCTTAGATAGAAGAGCATCCGCCAATGAAGAACTGTGAATAGTTAGTCTTGAGGTTCTATCCTCTATAGACTCCAGATCAAAGCTCAAATCTTCAATGGCTTTTTCGTCCTTTTCTTCATCCTTCTTATCATCATCTTTTTCTTCATCCTTCTTTAAAGCTTTTTCAAGCTCCTTCATCAGTTTAAAATCCTCTTCTGATAGATTGAACTTATCCCAAGCCTCTTGCTCGAAGAACATAGTATATACATCAGATTCGGTTTGACCGCTTGTCGCATAGCTTCTAAGTCCATCTCGATTAGAAAACCATAACATCTGCTTTCCACCATTGACCCAGGTAGGACTAGAATCAGAATATCCACTTCGAGTTAACTTTTTCATTGGCTCAGCCCCAGTAGCGTCGAGTAAAACTACTTCTGAATTTACCATAGTAGGTCTATAAGAAGCGAGTAACCATTTACTATCAGGACTCCAGGAAAAATACTGATCCCCATCTCTCATGTGAAAGAGTTCGGCCGAAGAAAGAAGTTGAACCTTACTCCCACTAGCTAAATCATAAATCATAAGATTCTTTCTATCCTCGACATAAGCCATCTTCTTACCATCTGGAGAAATCTTAGGTAGATAAGATTCGCCATCAATGTCCAAGACAGGACTTTCTTCAATCAGAGTAGAAGCAAAAAAGAATGGCTCCTCGTCTCTTTTGATTTCAGCTCTAAAGATTTGCCAACGCTGATCTCTTTCACTTGCATAGTAAATGGCCTTACCATCAGGTGAAAATTCTACAAATCGCTCTTGTTCAGGAGAATGGGAAATCTGCTTGGTTAGACTACCATCCACTGAAGTGACGAACACTTCGCCACGGGCTATGAATGCTATCTCTTTACCATTTGGAGACACAGACATCTCACGCACTCCACCATTTATGGAGACATATTTATCCGAGTTAGCTCCTGATTGTCTCCTAATGTTTATTTCAAGCTTTTGAGGAGAGGCACCTTTTTCCAATGTGTAAAGCTCACCATCAAAACTGAATGCCATTTTTCCCTGATCCGATACAGACAAGAAACGGACTGGAAAATCTTCAAAACTGGTTAATGCTTCAGCCTCTGAATTCAACGAAAGACCTTTAGCGAAAACATTGAAGTCACCATTTTGCTCACTCAGATAATACATCTCAGATTCGTCAGGCGAGAATACTGGATTTCTATCCTCTCCATAAAAATCAGTAATCATGGTGTGCGAATTATTCGAAGCATCATACAACCAGATATCTCTTGCTATACTAGATTCATGATGCTTTCTCCACTCATTTTCACCACCCTTTTTGTCATGATAAAGCATTTTGCTTCCATCTCCGTTTGGCTGCACGTATTCAGCCGGAATAGTCCAAACCTGGTCTACTCTTCCACCAGACTTAGGAACGGAATATAATTCAGGAAAGGAACGAGATGGGAACTGGCGATGCGCCGCTACATCCATTCGGACTCCGCCGAAAATTACTGATTCATTATCTGCGCTAAAGCTGAAAGGACTTTCATTATTGGAATGATATGTAAGACGTGTTGCAGGGCCACCAAGGGCTTCCATAACAAATACATCGAAATTGCCATACCTATCTGATGCAAAGGCCAAATGCTTACTATCATTACTCCAAACCGGCATGTAATCATGCGCTTCATGGAATGTTAGTTGTTGAGCATCGCCACCACTTGAAGACACTAAGTATAAATCCCCCATATAGGTGAAGGCGATGTTTTGCCCATCAGGAGAAATAGAAGAATATCTCATCCATCTGGGAGCATCTTGTGCAAATAGCCCTTGACAAGCAATTAGCATGATGGCCAAGGCCATAGATAGTTTTCTCATTTTATTTTGATCTAATTTTGGCTTCAAATAAAGCATTTTTTGCATCAGAGTTGCGCCATTCTTACATAAAAGGAAATTCCTTTATAAAGTATATTGATTATGCTCAAAAATGATTTCAATTAGCAAAATCACAAGCCTATATTTGCCCTCTGAAAATCTGAAACACCCATGAACTCATTTATTGAAGAACTAAAATGGAGAGGAATGCTACAGGACATGACTCCCGGTATAGAAGAGCAGCTATCAAAAGAGATGACCTCTGCCTATCTGGGATTTGATCCGACGGCGGATTCGCTTCATATAGGGCACTTAGTGGGTGTAATGACCCTGCTGCATTTCCAAAGAGCTGGACACAAGCCTTTCGCCTTGGTTGGTGGTGCAACAGGAATGATCGGAGATCCTTCTTTCAAGTCTGACGAGAGAAACCTTCTTTCAAAAGAAACTCTGGACCACAACATCGAATGCCTGAAAGCTCAACTCTCCAAATTCCTTAATTTCTCTGAAGATTCGGAGAACCAGGCTGTCTTGGTAAACAATTATGATTGGATGTCAAAATTCAGCTTTCTGGATTTCATCCGAGAAGTTGGAAAGCATATCACCGTCAATTATATGATGGGTAAGGATAGTGTAAAAAGAAGACTTGAAGGAGGAAATGGTCTTTCTTTCACCGAGTTCACCTACCAGTTGATCCAGGGTTACGATTTCTATCATCTTTGGAAAAATGAGAATTGTACGGTTCAACTTGGAGGTTCTGATCAATGGGGTAATATCGTTACGGGTACCGAACTTATCCGTCGTATGGGTGGCGGATCTGCCTATGCGCTAACGGTTCCATTGATTACGAAAGCTGATGGCTCCAAATTTGGTAAGACTGAAAGTGGATCTGTATGGCTTGACCCGGAAAAAACGTCCCCTTACGCATTCTACCAGTTCTGGCTTAATGTGAGTGATGAGGATGCTTCTAAATACATTCGGATCTTCACTACCCTTGATCAGGAAACTATCTTAGGATTGGAAAAAGAGCATAATGAAGCACCTCATATGAGGATCCTTCAAAAAGAAATTGCTAAATCAATCACCTTGATGGTACATGGGCAGGATGAATTAGACATGGCCATAAAAGCCTCTCAAATTCTATTCGGTAAGTCTTCAACAGAAGATTTAGCTTCACTGGACGAGCGAACCTTCCTTCAGGTATTTGACGGTGTTCCTCAAGCTAAAATCAGTAAAGCCGATTTTGAAAGCCTGAATACCAATCTTGATCTCTTTGGTGAGGTGAGCCAAGGCTTGGTTTTTTCTTCTAAAGGTGAAGCAAGAAAAATGATCCAGGGAGGCGGAGTTAGTATTAATAAAAGCAAGCTTCAAAACCCAAATGCAGACTTTGAATCAGAGTTGCTTCAAGGTAAATACCTTTTGGTACAAAAAGGGAAGAAAAACTATTTCATCATCGAAGTAAATTAACCGAAGGTCAATAAAAATCATGGCCTGATTTTACCGAATCAGGCTTTTTTTGTCGTTAATAAAAAAATATCAACAACTGATCTCAAAATTGAACGAGGTTTAATAACTTTATTTTAAAACAACTCTACCCAAATGCCCTCAGAAAAGAATAAAGAGAAAGTCATCTTAAATGCAGCTGCTGAACTTTTTAAAAGTAAGGGATATCAGGCAACTCGTATGGAAGATGTGGCTAGGGAAGCCGGCATTAGTAAAGGTCTTACCTATTTTTACTTCAAGAACAAGGAGGATCTGTTTTTAGCTCTAACAAGAAAAGCCTTCGATCAATTTAGAGAAGTCTTTCGGGAAGTAATCAGACAGAAAGGAAAGAGTGGATTGGATCAGATTTGCGATCTATTCATTCAAGTCATTGCCTTCGCCAAATCCAATCAGGTTTATTATGATTCGATCATCGATTTCCTTGATTTACTGAAGAAATTCAATGACACTGAGGGAAGGAAAGGGATTAACCCCAAGATTCTTGAAAGTGAGCATTTCCAAAAGTTGCTAGAAGTCCATCATGAACCAGCAAAATTTGGAATGATGATGATCAGCCAAGGCATTAAAGATGGAAGTATTCGTCCTGAACTTCAACCAGAAATCACCTTCTATACTATTTGGAGCATGGTGATAGGTTATGAAAAAATGCTTGGCCCCATCTGTTATGAAGAGAAAGAGATCAAGATTAATGAGGAGAGTTGGGAGCCAGGATTTTTAAAGCTCCTAAGGGATATGCTAAAGGGAACAGTTCAGGCCAGCAAACCGGTAACGGTTCAGGGAAGCCTATTCTGACCTATGATACAATAAAAAAAGCCCTGAAGTGATGTCCTTCAGGGCTTTTTTTGTTAATGGACATCGCCCATCATCTTCCTTATTATCGGTTTAAGAATGAACAGGAGAACAGCTGAGCCAAGAACGGTATATACAATTAGCATGTATTGATCTGGCATTTGAGCCAATGCTTCTTCTGTTCCACCACTCGCCTCACCTGCTATTAAGCCCGCAATTAGGTTACCTAGGGAAACAGACAGGAACCAGATTCCCATCATTTGTCCTCCATAGCCTTTTGGAGCCAATTTAGTCACCAGGCTCAAGCCTACAGGTGACAGGCTTAACTCACCAAAAGTGTGGAGCATATAAGTTAGAATAAGCCAGAACGGAGCAGCCAAATCACCTGAAGCAGCAATCTTAGCCGCGAAATACATGACAAAGAAGCCAATACCCAGGAGTAACAAACCAAAGGTGAATTTCAATGGTGAACTAGGCTCAAGATTTCTACGCCCTAGCCAAACCCACATTGCTCCAAAGAATGGAGCGAACATGATAATGAATAAGCTATTAATGGACTGGAAATAGCCTGTAGGAATTTCCCATCCGAAGATTGTTCTATCTGTAAATCGCTCAGCGAAAAGGTTCAAGGTACTTCCCGCTTGCTCAAATCCAGACCAGAACATGGCTGAGAAAAGGAATAAAATGGTAATGACACCCACCTTATTACGATCTCCTTTATCTAATCCCCCGAAAAGCATCACATATCCCAAATAACCAAACGCTACTGCAGCAATAGTATAACCTGATACTCCGGCAATAGCCTGTGCATCAACCGAAATAATCCCGCTGAACAAAACTGCAACTACGGCAACCATGGCAATTCCAATCCAGGTAACCATAGACTTCAGCTTCTTCTGTTGCCCTTTCTCTTCCTCAGATTTAGCTTCTGGTGTTTCACCATAGCCTTCAAGAGATTTACCAGTCGCCTTGTATTGAATCAAGCCAAAAACCATCCCTAAACCAGCAAGACCAAAACCTAAATGCCAATCATATTCCGCAAGCGTACTACAGGCAATTGGTGCTATCAATGCACCTATGTTAATACCCATATAAAATATGGAGAAACCCGCATCTCTTTTTGAGCTACCTGGTGCATATAATTGACCTACAATGGAGCTAATATTTGGCTTCAACAACCCTGTACCCAAAACAATAAGAATAAGTCCTAGGAAGAAAGAACTTGT
>CAZLUY010000395.1:0-2384 GCA_964562785.1 uncultured Limnohabitans sp.
TGCCCCAAAAGCAATTAGAGAACCTGTGCCTTTGTAATCCAACATCGAATGACTTCGAGGTTTATCGTGAATCAGATGCAGTACTCCTTTCTCATCATACACCCAAATCCAAGGTTGGATATTACCACCGGAGGGTGCCATATTGGCCCTTTCAATTAATTCTGTTAACTCTTCTTTACTGAGGAAATAGGAAGATGGAAGAACGTTTTTTGGTAAATGATCAAGAGGGTCAGTAGATTCTGGGTTTTGGATATGCTCCAATTCAAAACCTTTCTCTTGATCTAGTTGAATTATTTCATCCAAATCCACATAAAATCTTCCGGATTGCACCTCGTCCTTTAAAAGAAGTCGCCTCCCAATATGAGCAATGCTCGCTCCTCCCAAAAACACAGCTGAAGCAAGTTGAGGCCAGGTGGAAATACTCTCTCCTATTTCTAAAAGTGAAGCTTTCATTCTTGGGGAAAGCGTTTCCAAGCCAGTAATCTTTAATCCTACACCTACCTTCTGGGCATTGGACAGACCCTTTAGGGATTTTCGAGAAACTCCCTTCAGATATCCATGGAGGATTGGACGGTCGCTATCAAGATCAAATCGCTCCACGTCTACCATCCCCCGATCAGATGTCTCCATCATCACAGGAATACTAAAATGCTTTGCCCTCTCACGGGCCAGAATTTTGATATCTAAACTATCGCATTCATCGATTAGCAAATCAAGATGTCCACCCGAGGTTAAAAACTCGTCAATATTTTCATCAGTCACACCATCATTATAGATAGTGAGCTTAATGTATGGATCAATTTCACTGATTTCTCGTGCAGCGATAACCGTCTTGGCTCTGCCTAAATCAGGTATTCCTGCCTTTATTCTATTCAGGTTGCTTAGTTCCAAATGATCAAAATCGGCTATCCTCATTTCTCCACAACTCCTTTCCAAAGCCATTACTAAAGCGATACTTTGGCCCACAGAGAGTCCGATGATACCAACTTTCTTCTTACTTAGTTCAGCCTGCTCTTCGGGTGTTATCTTATAATTATTCCGCTGTGTCCTGACACGGATGAAATCTTCTTCAGGAAGAATCCTGACAATTACATTCTTCCAGGGATAAAAGACCCAGTTACCATAAGTAGATCTATCGTTTTCCTTAAAAAAGGAGTCAACTTCTTGGTGTAATTCATCTTCAGAATGATTTTTCGAAGGATTTCTAGCCTTGATAAGCTCTAAAACCTGATCCTCAATTTCATCAACTACTTCGACATAAGCGTTCTCTTGCCAACCCTCCAATGTCTTTATAGCCAGCGGGTCTTTCGCTTGAATTATTTGAGGAATCATTTGATCTTGACGATCAAAATCATGGGGTGCCAACATGCGGTTACTCTAGGTGATGGTTTATTCGTGGACGTCACACGTCCTTGTCTAGACAAAAAGCTTGCTAGATTGTTGAAATTTAAAAAAAAAGCGGGGGATACAAACGCTTTAATGGCACTTTAGGTATGATTGAAAAGTGATTTCTGTTTTTCTAAAAAAAAAGATACTTTTAACCACTTCGAAAATTTTTCCAGCATGTCAGATAACGCTAAAGAAAAAATCAGAATACTTTATGTAGATGATGAAGAAAATAACCTTCAGGCTTTTAAGGCAACTTTTCGGAGAGATTATAAAATTCATTTAGCCATAAGTGCTAGTGAGGCTAGAGAAGTTCTGAAAGAATCGGAGATTGACATCATCATCACTGATCAAAGAATGCCTGGAGAAACTGGCGTTGAATTTCTAGAATCAATCATCCCAGAATACCCAGCCCCAATTCGAATTCTTCTAACTGGATATACTGATATTCAGGCAGTTATAGATGCAATAAATAAAGGACAAGTTTATCATTACCTAACTAAGCCTTGGGAGGAAGATTATCTCAGAACGGTAATCAAGAATGCTTTTGAAGTATACTCTCTGAGAAAGGAAAATGAGCGATTGACTCAAGCTTTGATAAAATCAAATGAGCAGCTAGAGTTTTTGCTTCGACAAAATCTCCTTTCTTAATAGCGAGCTGCTAGCAGGAGTTGTAACTCCTTATGTTGGACCCCAAACTTCCTACCTACATATGCATTGGTAAGGCTACCTCGATAGGTATATACTCCTCTTAGGAACCACTTGTAGGCAAAAATCATCTCTTCAGCTCCACCAAGCTCAGACATCTGCATAATAATTGGAGTGAAGATATTGCTCAAAGAGTGAGAGCCCGTATGAGCTACTCTAGATGCAATATTCGGTACGGCATAGTGGATTATCCCGTGCTTAAGATAAGTAGGGTTTTCATGTGTGGTTGGGTAGGCAGTTTCTATACATCCTCCTTGATCTATGCCCACGTCAATGATGATGGAGCCATG
>CAZLUY010000396.1:0-2321 GCA_964562785.1 uncultured Limnohabitans sp.
TTTATTCTTTTGAGCTCTGCATAAAAAGAACTGACACTTTCGCCAAGATTATCTGTATTTCTCATGCTGGTATAAAGCTGAAAGGAACCAAAACCGAATTCATCCGCGAAAGGCCTTAAGCCAAGATTCACTAAAACACAGTTAATCCCCAAAGTCCTCATGAATGTTGTCTTCCCGCTCATATTAGCCCCAGTCAACAAAATGACCGAATCATTCTGTTCAAAATCATTCCCTACTGCTTCCGTCTGATCTAAAAGAGGATGTTTGATATCTTTTCCAGAAACTCCAGACACTTCGGTTAATACCTGTCCATTCGCTCCTATTTCTGATTGGAAAAGACCAAGCGAACACCAAACCTCCCATTTCGCTAAAGCTTCAGGGAAATGGGAAACCAAAGAACCGAACTTGTTTTTCCAATTGAACAACCTGACATATAAAAGCAGGTCAGTCCAAAAAAGCAGATTCAATGGGATGTATAATAGGTTGATACGATTTTGCATCCACAATCCATAAGCATCCAGAGAGGCTAAAACTTTATGGGCTTTGTGTCCTTCAATCTGAAAGGACTCATTATCATCATTCAGTCGCTTGTTTTCAAATGTCTCCAGACTTAAAACCTCCAGCCAATAGCGAAAAGTCTTTAAGGAATCTCTAAGGGGTATCTCATCACCCGCCTTTTTTAAAGGAGCATAAACAAAGCCTAAAGGAACCAAACCAATTAAAATCCATGCCCCCAATAAACTTGCAGGCATCACTCCTATATATATAAGTGTACAGAGGGCGACCCCTCCGACTGGACCAAGTATAGCCAATGGCCAAACCCATGACTTGGATTTCTCCTGCTCGCCAAGCCATTCCATTCCTCCCTTGCTGGACCCTTCCTTATAGAATGCTTTCCCTATAGATAGAAATGCTCGCAGAAAATCTTCATTCTTTGAAAGTTCATCTATGGCTCGCCTTTTTTGCTCAGCATCAGAAAGATCAAAATCTGATTTCATACCATCAGCCAAGTATTTTCTCGCCTCTCCAGATTGGGTATGATTTAAAAGCTGGAAGAGTGAGTGCTCTCCGAAAAGATCCAGATCATTCGCAAAAGGGTGTTCTTTATTCTGGTACTCCAATCCACCATCAAACACTTTAAGTTCTCTAGCTCTTTGCTTATTGAGTTCTTCCTTTTGATTTTGAATGGCCAGGTAAATGGCTTCCTGATCCTTTTGAAAATTATAGCGATTAATGAGCCTTACAAATAGCCATCCCAGAGCAAAGAGTCCAACAAACCAAATAGGATGCTCGGAAAGGGATAAAACAAAGGACACAACCAACCCAACAAACACTATTATTCGTAAAAAGGAGATGCTGGCATTTTCCTTTCGAAGGGAGTCCAGTTTACCTCCAATTCCCGAGGGTGAAAAATCAAATTTTGACATCCCCAAAGATAATGAAGACTTTTGCTCAGCCTTATAAAAGACAGGGTTACGAAATCTCAAAATCTCTTAGCCGAAAAACCATGGAAAAGAAAAATAAGGAAGCGCCGAAAAATCCGTTAAATACAAAGTATAGTAAGGAGGATTTTGAAGAATATGATCCATTAGATATTCAAGGAGTGATCCCTTCGGATATCGATCTGACACAAAATGTTGGATGCGTCGGAAAAGGGTATAAAAAAGATTCTACAGGAAAGCCCGGAAATAATAATTCGTAGATTTAAAGCACTTTTTAAATCCTATAAAACCATTGATTATGATGAAAAGAAACCAATTATCAGCTTTTTTACTTGCCCTTGCGGCAATGGTATTTATTACCTCATGCGATACGGAAACTGATCCCATCGTTCCTGAACCTGATCTTTCAGTTATTGATGATGACGTTGCTGTGAATGCGACATTTGAAGACCTGGATAATTTGGCTCTTGGACTTCTTCTCGAGGCAGGGTCTGAAGATTCACGAATATTGGATAATGACATTTGTGAAAATGCGGACATTGATATCAACGAGAATGATAAAATAATCACTATTGACTTTGGTGAAGGATGTACGACCAATGGTATCACTCGAAAAGGGGCTATCATTTTCACCTATACAGGTAGCCTTGAAGCTACTTCTTTGCTGCTGCCTGGCTTCACTTTCACAGCGACCTTTGAAAATTATGAAGTAAATGGATTGAAGGTAGAAGGCACCAGAATTATCCGAAATCTAGGAATAGACTTTATTAATGGAGCTGTACGACTGGCAATCGAAATTCGTGATGGGGTGATTACCTGGCCTGATAACACCTTCGTAACTTATTCCAGTGATCAAGTAAGAACGCTAACTTTTGGTGA
>CAZLUY010000397.1:0-1590 GCA_964562785.1 uncultured Limnohabitans sp.
GTTGGACACAGTAATACCGCTCCAGGCTTGGTCAATATTTTAATTGGAGAAGATACCTACCCTGATCTCACAGATGTAGAGTATGATAATATTTATATCGTCAGCCTTGGACTTGACGGAACTACATCAGAAGTGAAAACTTTCGGAGACTATTAATTTGACTCTCCTTTCTAATTTTTTCTCAAAGAACTTTACTAATTTCTCCCTCTAACTTTTTGTAACTGAGGAAGGATGAATAGAGAAGAAAACCTTAACCAACTAGCCGATTCTAAAAAGACTTGGGATATTGCGGTAATTGGTGGAGGATCTTCTGGTTTAGGGGTAGCCCTGGACGCCATATCCAGAGGTCTTTCGGTAGTTCTTCTTGAGAAGGCCGATTTTGCCAAAGGCACGTCAAGCAGAAGCACAAAACTTGTCCATGGCGGAGTACGCTATCTTGCCCAAGGTGATGTAGGCCTGGTTTTGGAAGCGCTAAAGGAACGAGGTCGTTTATTGAAAAATGCTGCGCACCTTGCCCATGATCAGCCCTTTATTATCCCGATTTATTCTCTTTTCGACCGTGTCCAATATACTGTAGGACTCAAGACCTATGATTGGATGGCCGGGCAGTTACGAATAGGTAAATCAAAATATATTTCCAGAGAGGAAACCATCAAACGCCTTCCCAAAATCAAAACTGAAGGATTGAGAGGTGGTGTAGTTTATCATGATGGCCAATTTGACGATGCCAGACTCGCTGTGGCTATTGCTCAAACCGCGGATGATGCGGGAGCTTGTATATTGAACTACACTAAAGTATCAGGGCTTGTCAAGAATGAATCTGGAAAACTGACCGGACTAAAAGTTCGGGACGAAATTGCAAAAACGAGCTATTCCATTAAAGCTAAAATGGTCGTCAATGCCACGGGGGTCTTTGCAGATAAAATTCTCCAGATGGATCAACCGGGTTCTCCTAAAACTATCCAGCCTAGTCAAGGGATTCATCTGGTTTTGGATTTGGATTTTCTTGGTGGAAAAGATGCTCTCATGATTCCAAAAACCAGAGATGGCAGAGTACTTTTCGCAGTGCCCTGGCATAATCGGTTGGTCGTGGGAACCACAGATACTCTCCGAGAGAAGGCTCAACTAGAACCTGAAGCCCTCCAAAAGGAAATAGACTTTATCCTAGAAACTGCAGAAGGATACCTTACCAGAAAACCAACACGCAAAGACGTAAAAGCAGTATTCGCAGGACTTCGACCTCTTGCCAGACCAAAAGAAGGAAGTACAAAGACCAAAGAAATCTCAAGGTCCCATAAAATCATTCAGTCTGAAAGTGGCCTGATTACACTTACCGGAGGCAAATGGACCACTTTCCGACAGATGGGAGAAGACACAGTTGATTATTTCCAAAAAGTTACTGGAGAGGAAGTTGCCGAATCTAGTTCTCAAAGAATGTTTATCAACGGGAACACCAATAAACCCGACAAAGGGCATTGGGCAATTTATGGAACGCACGCTTCCCATATCAAGGAATTGATCAAAGAGGATTCTTCTTTATCAGAACAGATCCATCCAGAATTCCCCAACACACTCGCAGAAGTAGTTTGG
>CAZLUY010000398.1:0-10984 GCA_964562785.1 uncultured Limnohabitans sp.
GATCTTCTGTTCACTCGGTCAGCTGTCCATTTATATCCAAGACGATTCTGTACCCACTCAAAATAGGACACTGTCACTCCACCAGCATTGGCCAAAATATCCGGAACAGCCATGATCCCCTTTTCATTGATCACGGCGTCAGCCTTCGCCGATGTAGGACCATTAGCACCCTCCACTATCAATTTGGCCTTAATCTTATCTACATTATGAGTGGTAATGACATCCTCCACAGCTGCTGGAACCAAGACATCTACTTCTAGCAAAAGTAAGTCCATTGGGTCATCCATTAAATCTGCTCCCTCATAGCCCTCAAGGGTGCCATTATTGGATTCTCTATACTGGATAGCTTCCACAATGTTGATTCCGTGCTTGTTGTAATAAGCACCAGAAATATCAGAAACTGCAACGATTTTTAATCCTCTTTCTTCAAGAAGTCTTGCCGCCCATGAACCCACGTTTCCAAATCCTTGTACTGCACAAGTTGCTTGGAATGGGTTGATTTTCAGTTTTTGCATGGCTGCCAAGGCCGAAACCATTACTCCACGACCTGTGGCTTCAGTTCTTCCAAGTGAACCTCCAAGTACCAAAGGCTTACCTGTAACCACAGAGTTGACAGTCATACCATTTGCTTTTGAGTATTCATCCATAAGCCAGGCCATTTCCTTTGGGCCTGTGCCCATATCTGGAGCTGGAATATCTTTATCAGGACCGAATACATCGATCATCGCAAGGGTGTAAGCCCTCATCAATCTTTCGATTTCACCCTTAGACATTTCCCTAGGATTACATCGAACACCACCTTTACCACCACCATATGGAATATCCACGACAGCACACTTCCATGTCATCCAAGCTGCCAAAGCTCTTACTTCATCGATATGTACATCAGGAGCAAAACGAATCCCGCCTTTTGCGGGTCCAAGGATATTGGAGTGAATCACTCGGATTCCTTCAAAAACCTGGATTTTACCATTATCCATGGTAATGGGAAGAGATACAATCACCTGTTTAGCAGGATTCTTCAGAACATTATATACTTCTTCTGATAGTCCTAGCTTCTCTGCGGCGATATTGAATCTTTCCATCATTGACTCCAAAGGATTCTCTTTATCCTTAATGGGAGCCGGTTCAATGTAAGCCATATTGGGTTTATTTAGTATGTGAAGACCTTCGCAATATTAATGAGTTTTTCCCTCTCCTTGTTATGGGATTTAAAAGATTTTGAGAAATGCTGTGATGAAAGGTGCAGATAATAAAAGACCGTCAAAGCGATCCATAAATCCACCATGTCCTGGCAGCCCTTTCCCAGAGTCTTTAATCTCTATCGACCTTTTAAACAGGGATTCTATGAGATCCCCATAAGTACCCGCGACAATAATGATCCCTGCGATCACCAGCCACTTCCAATCTTCGAGAGTGTTGAAGTATTTGGTCAGGGCAAATGCAATTCCTATGGCGGCAAAAGCTCCTCCCAAAAATCCTTCCCATGATTTCTTAGGAGAAACACGTTCGAAGAGCTTAGTCTTTCCAAATCTGGTTCCCGCAAAATAGGCTCCGGTATCACTCGCCCACAAAATCAAAAGGCAACCAATCAATATCTCATAATGGTAGATCTGATCCACGGCAAACACCGCAATATTCAAAAGTGAAAATGGAACCGCTACATAGAAAATACCCAGGAAAGTAAATGCAACGCCTGTAAATGGCTTTTTATCCGTTTTCCGGTATAGTTTGATAAAAAATGTGAGGGAAGCAATAGGAAAAATCAAAGCCAAATAATCTCGATCCAGATGTTCCCGCTGAACCATAAAAGTGAGCGTAAAAATCAGAAGTCCCAGGAAGGTTCCGAAGCTCTTTAAGGGAAGCATTCCGTCTAATCCCGTGAGCTTGTAAAACTCCATTTGAGAAAAGCCTAGAATCGCAGCGAAGACAATGAAGTAAGTCCAGTCGGAATACACACTCGCACTGATCACTATGATAGCTCCAACCAATGCAGTGATTGCTCTCTGCCCCAGATTGCTGTAGTTATTGATATTAAAACGAGATCTCATTCTTGATCAGATTGGTTGCCGAAAGTACATTTTCACGATTTACATGAACCTCATACGTTCCGAAAACCTGATATACCGTTTCCTTTTTATTCAATACTACTGCTGGAATATCTTTCTCAATGAGCACTCCTTTCACAATTTCCGCCCTTACTTGCTGCTCATCTTCAAAGACCTTGATCCAATCTCCCATCCGTGGAATAATTAGTTTTCTTAAAGTAATAGATTCCCGCCAAAAGAACCAAGAATCCGCCTAGAGAGGCTAAATAAGAAATTTCACCTGGTGATTCTAAATCAAACTCAATTGTGCCCTGCTTTGCCAAATAAACCATGACTACTGTGAAAGCATTATTAAGAATATGGGCGACTATCGGATAAATCAAAGAGCCAGAATACAAATACAAATAGCCAAACATCGCCCCAAGAAATAATCTGGGAAGGAAACCATAAAACTGTAAATGAATGGCTGAAAAGATGATCGCCGTCACCCAAACACCTAAATGTCCGGATCCGGTGTATTGATGGATTTTGGCTTGAACTACTCCTCGGAAGAAAAGTTCTTCACCAACGCCTGCAAGTAAACCTATCACGACCAAGCCCATGATAAACTCGCCAGTACTCTGGAAGTCTGTCATGAAAAGTGTCATTTCCATAAGCTGATCCTCCATATCTCTCATCCAAATCTCTAGATCTGACAGAAACTCGGGCAAAGCCAAATTCGAATTCAAATCGGCAAGGAAGGAATTGAAGAGCATCCCATTGATGGTTATCACAATAACCAGAACAAAACCTGATAATGAGAATCTTGATAACTGTCTATCCCATCCCAAGGAGGCCTTTTCAATAATGGAATAAATAAGCCATGCCGCAACGATAAAGCCTATTCCTGAACCCAGAGCTTGAACGAAATACAAAATGGCTCGTCCATTTTCTACCTCTTGGCCACCACCGCCGACTAGCAGGACTACATCATCCAGACTTGCTCCAAAAAGTACGGGAACTAGCCCCAACGCTATTCCTTGCATCACAACCAGAACACCAAAACTGACCAATACAATTACCACTAAGGAAAGAAGCCAGTTTTTGGGTTTGGCTATTTCAGCCTGGGTTTCATAAATCTCCATAATTGAGGTAAATTTGCCACAAATATAGAAGAAGTAGTGGTAAAGATTGGAAACTTAGAGCTTGGAGATTTTCCCTTATTGCTCGCTCCGATGGAAGATGTGAGTGACCCTCCCTTCCGAGCGGTTTGCAAGGAAAATGGTGCGGATTTGATGTACACGGAATTCATAAGTTCCGAAGGCTTGATTCGCGATGCTCACAAGAGCGTTCAAAAGCTTGATATTTTTGATTACGAGAAGCCTATTGGTATCCAGATTTTTGGTAACGAAATCCAGTCTATGCGAGAGGCTGCTGCTATCGTTGAAGAAGCAAAACCAGATATCCTTGACATCAATTATGGTTGTCCTGTAAATAAGGTGGCCTGTAAAGGGGCTGGTGCGGGGATTCTTCTAGACATAGATAAAATGGTTTCCATGACGGCCGAAATAGTGAAGGCAGTTGATATTCCAGTCACGGTAAAAACACGACTTGGTTGGGATAATGATACCATCAGAATTGTTGAAGTAGCCGAAAGACTTCAGGATGTAGGAATTCAGGCAATAAGTATCCATGCACGGACCAGGAAGCAGATGTACAAAGGCGAAGCTGATTGGTCATACCTGAATGAAGTCAAAGCAAACCCAAGGCTTCATATCCCAGTTTTTGGAAATGGAGATATTGATTCGCCCGAAAAGGCTAAAGAGTACCGAGAGAAATATGATGTAGATGGAATGATGATCGGGCGTGCTTCCATTGGCTATCCCTGGATTTTCAATGAAATCAAACACTTCTTCGAAACAGGAGAAAAACTTCCAGCTCCAGAGCTGCAGGAAAGACTTGCAGTAGCCAAAAAGCACCTTGATTTCTCAGTAGAATGGAAAGGTGAGAAATTAGGAATTTTGGAGATGAGGAGGCACTATACAAACTACTTCCGAGGGATGCCCAACTTCAAACCATTCCGAACCAGAATGGTCACCAGTGATACATACGAGGAAGTTTGTGGGATTCTTGACGAAGTTGCTGAAGAGTTTGCAGGCTACGAATTCGCCTAGTCTCTTTTTATCATAAGTGAACAATTTTCTGATTAATTCACTTCTTTTGTGGTCACCTTGCATCAACACCACAAATGAGTCAAAACACCTCTGAAAATGCACTCCAAAACTGGGGATTACTCGTTGCCCTAGCTTTGGTTTGGGGAAGTTCTTTCATTTTAATTAAGAGAGGTTTAGAAGTGTTTTCCCCTGGTGAACTGGGAGCATTTAGGATTGTGGCAGCTGGAACATTTCTTCTCCCACTTTCGCTACCTAAAGTCAAGAAACTTAATAGCAAACAGATTCAAAATCTGATCATTGTTGGTCTGGTTGGAAGTTTTATACCAGCCTTTCTTTTTGCCAAAGCGCAGACCCAACTCAGTAGCTCAATTACAGGGGTCTTAAATGCTATTACACCGCTTTTTGTGGTTTTAATTGGATCGGTTTTCTTCAAGTCAAAAATTACCAGAACCAATGCCTTCGGGCTAGCTATCGCGTTTATAGGAGTGACGATACTTGTGACTGTAAAGGAAGGAAGCGGATTTGGGGATTTTAGTGATATTAATGCTTATGCCTTTTTCGTGATCCTCGCTTGCGTCTGCTACGGATTCAATGTAAATATCATCAAGCACAGTTTTGTCGAATTAAAGCCTGTAGAGATCACTGCCATTTCCTTACTTATGGTGCTCCCTGTGGCACTGGTTTTTCTCATGGCAGGAACGGAATTCTCCTATAAAATCGTTACGGCGGATGGTGCTCTATTGGCATTGACCTATGTTGCAATCCTGGGCATTCTGGGTACTGCTATCGCATTGATCTTTTTCAATCGACTAGTCAAATCTGCTACACCTGTATTTGCGAGCTCGGTAACATACTTGATTCCAATAGTCGCAATTCTCTGGGGTGTGTGGGATGGAGAATCACTTCTGGTAGGACATTACATCGGAATAGCTGCCGTTTTATTTGGTGTTTGGATTGGAAATAGGAAGAAAGGTTGATTACCTATTCTTCCAAGCGTAGACCAACATAGGCATCTGCTGATAGCTTTTCACTCCCTCCTTTACTCCTTGAGTCTTGAGGAAAGCGTCATTGGCAGCACGGCTGAACTCAATGGAAATGGGTTCATATCGATTTGCATTTTCACGAATGGATAAGATATCATTGACAATACCTCGGTCTAAAGTTTTGGTCCATTCGCGGTATCCCTCGGGATCCATACTAGCATAATCCCTCATCAAGTAAATCATCAACCGTAATTGAGCTGCGTAATTGAGACGAGTAAAATTGCTCTCAGAAGCCACAACCCATGCCACAAAATTGGCTTCCCCTTCATCTGTCACCCCAAAGCTATGGGCCATCTCATGCGCGATAGTAAATGGCTTTTCTAAGGGATGTAGGCTTGGATCGATATAGCTTTCCCCGGTAAATGGCCAGTAAATTCCTAGAATCCCCAATCGCCGCATTAGTCCGTCTGGTGGAAAAAGTCTTGTCCTTGGCTCACCTGCATAAACCAATCTAAGTTTCTCCAATTGATCTTTCATCACCTCCCGAACTTCAGCTTCCAACTCCAAATATGGCATAGGCTCCACAATTGGAAGGGTATCTTGTTTTATGGACCTTCGCAGTTCAGTCGCCTTTAACTGAACGATCTCAATTTCATTTTGGACTACCTCAAGAGGTAAGGGAGCTACAGCCAAACTCAATCTTTCAGACACATTTGTTCGCTGATAATTAAAACCCCATAAAACCAGGAAAAAGAAAGCAATGGAGCCTAGACCATTGGCTAAAGCCTGAATACTATAGCCCAGTTTAGCTCCTCTGGATTTCAGTTTTCTTAGCTTCCAGAAGTAGAGTATTATAACCCCAAAAACGAAAAGGAAGAAAAAATAAACGCTTGGGAAAGCTAGCTTCCCAAGCGTCCAATCAATTATGCTTCTGATCCCAATGAAAATTCCGTTGGAATAGAATTGCTCTGTTATTTCAGGAAACTGACCTGCTACCCATCTGAGGGCAAGCGCACCTGCTCCCAAAATAGCCCAAAGCCAATTTCTAAGTTTATTCAAATCTTATACCCCCTCGGCTTGTACTTCCTTCACTTCTGGAAGCATTCGAGTGAGCAAGTTTTCAATTCCAGCCTTCAAAGTCACGGTGCTTGATGGGCAGCCAGAACAAGATCCTTGAAGCAAGACCTTCACAATTCCATCCTTGAAGGAATGAAATACAATCGCTCCTCCATCCTGCTCAACAGCCGGACGGATATATTCATCAAGAATTCCTTTGATTTTCTTCACGACCTCAGAATCAGACTCGTCAAAAAGAGGATCCTTATCGAAGGAAGCATTCACAGGCTTCTTGCCATCCTCAAGATATTTCTTGATGTGGTCACGAATTACACCTTGGATTTCGGTCCAGTCCACCGCCTCATCCTTTGTTACAGTCACAAAATTTGAAGCTATAAAAACACGCTTAACGGCAGCAAAATTGAAAAGCTCTTTTGCTAATGGAGAATTCTCTGTGCTCTTCTCATCTGGATAATCAAAATTCACTCCCTCATCCACCAACATAAAGTTCGCCACGAACTTCAAAGAGTTAGGATTTGGATTAGCCTCCATGTAGAGGTGTACCGGTCTTGCCTGTGCTTGTAACATAATCTAGCTAGTTTAGAACTATGAACCGATTCCAGGAATTTAAGTTCCCGAATCAATGCATCAATTCAAATTTTAATCAAATGGCTCACCGGTTGCCGCATACCAGATGCCGCCATACAGATGTTGCATGAAATCATCATCCTCCCAAGCAGTATCTACATGGCCTAAAGCTGTATAAAACACTCTCCCTCCGTCAAACTCGTGGTACCAAGCCATAGGGTGATTATCTCCATTTCCTTTGGCAACTTTGTAGGTTGATTCATCGGCTTTAAGAAGGACATTCAGATCCGGATTGATGTTTCTAAATTCATAGAGCTCATCTGTCCAAAGCCAGCTTGAAGGCAAATGCCAAGTCGCTGGATGGTCTTGATCAACGACCTCAAGACGAAGTGTCTGTTGGGCTGGATGTGCAAGGAAATAAGCACCCATCATTTGGTTATACCATGGCCAGTCATATTCAGAATCTGCTGCTGCATGAACACCGACCACTCCTTTTCCACTTTGAACAAACTTCTGTAGAGATGCTCTGGTTTCTTCGTCAAACATGGTCCCAGTACTGCTCACCAAAATCCAAACGTCATACTTCATGAGTGATTCTTCCTTTAATACTTTTGGATCCTCACTAGCATGAACATGAAAAACATGTTTGACTCCCAGCTTTTTTAATGCTGTAACTGCATTGGGAATTGACTGATGCCGGAAACCTGCAGTCTTACTGAAAACAAGTACCCTGAATTGCTGGGCATGGCTTATACCTGTCAATGCAAGGAACAAAAGTACACTAAGGCTAATCGCTATTTTCTTCATGGGTCAATGGGTTTTAAATTATGTTTATTGGATAATTTCAAATTTCTCTCCTGCCACTTTTCTGGAATATGCATTGAAGTGCCACCACTCCGAAGTAATCCCGGTAAAGCCAGCCTTCGTCATCACTCTTCTAAGTATTTCTCTATTGGCGACATGCTTCTTGGTAATCACTCCTTCGGAAATCATTTGGTCTTCACGCACCGGGTATGCAGCATAGCCGAAAAAATCAAAGCCAGTACCCATATCCAATTCTTTCTCCTCTTCGAGGTCATAAATGGTCAAGTCCACAGCCACACCAAAATTATGGAGACTACCAACCTTGGGATCTGCGACATAAAGAGGCTTAAGACTGTCAGGCTTATCCAAATTGTCCCAAAGAATTTGCTGAACACTAGCGGGACGAACACCATCATAAATTAGAAGCGTATAGTTTGGGAACTCCTCAACCAAGGCCTGCTGAGCCGCCTTGACCATTTCAGCCACTTCAGCTTGTAAATAGGCCTTAGTCAATTCTCCATACACATCCTGCCCAAAGAAGTTATCCTCGGTGGAGTATTTAAGATCAACTTTAATGGCTGGAACAACAGCCTGAATATCCACAAGTCCCTGATCAATCAATGATGCTTCAAGACTTGAAATCTCAGGCTCCGCAGACGCAATCGGTGCTGCAGCTTCTTCCCTGACCTGTTCAGAGAATTTCTCCTGTTCACTTTTTGGAGATGAACAGGAAATAACCAAAGCCCCTATGCATAAGGCAAATAAGCGCTTCATCCTATAAGTTCTTTTTGATGACGGTGGCAGATGCTTGAGCAGTTGGAAGAACGGTGATATCGGCAAGCACCACATGAGGAGGTCTTGAAACAACGAATTCTACGATTTCAGCTATATCATTTGCCAGTAGGGGCTCATATCCCTGATACACCTTTTCAGCTCTGGTGCTATCTCCTTTAAATCGAACCTCTGAGAATTCTGTCTCCACAAGACCAGGATGAATTCCAACCACCCGGATCCCATGCGGATTTAAATCTAAGCGCATTCCATTGGTAATGGCGTCAACCGCATGCTTGGATCCACAGTATACATTGCCGTTTGGATAGACCTCTTTTCCAGCAATCGATCCGATATTGATAATCATGCCGGATTCTCTTTTAGTCATTCCCGGAATAATTGCTTTTGAAACGTAAAGGAGTCCTTTCACATTGATATCCATCATAGCATCCCAATCATCCAAATCACCCGTCTGGATTGGGTCAAGACCATGGGCATTACCAGCATTATTAACTAGCACATCAACCTTGGCCCATTTTCCTTGAAGGTTGGATAAAGTATCAAGAACTACTTCTCTATCTCTTACATCAAAAACTAAAGGCAAAAAGTCTACATTATTGGGTAGCTCATTTTTAAGATCCCCAAGCCGGGATTCTCTTCTTCCAGTCGCAATAATGTCATAACCCATTTGGGCAAGAGTAATGGCAGTTGCCCACCCAATTCCCGAGGTTGCCCCGGTGATCAAAGCAATTTTGTTTTCCATGAAGGAATTTAAGCCTTTCCCAAAAAAGGATAGTGACCGACTATTGAAAATTCAGATAAATCGTAATCGATTTTGGCTTAACTGACTGAATTGCGTCAGCAAAAAGTGGATTCGTGTTTTCAGGGCGATAAATATCTACCAAGCCATGATTGAATCGTATTTCTGGAGCGAACTTGAAATACTTAAAGTAGAATTCGAAACCCATACCCATCTCCAGGGTAAAATCTTGTCCCTCCACTACTAAATCATCGAGGTTTGCTTCATCCTGAGCTTTAGTTCTAAAACGATAGCTTCCACCTCCTATGAAATACATTCGGGTATTATTAAAACGAATGGATCGATACTTAAAAAGAAGAGGAAACTCAACCAGGGTTTGCTCAGAGGTGTAGCTCTCAATATTAGTTGGTGGCAATTCACCAGGAATTGGAAGCGAATTATCTGGGACAGCGAAATAGGTCACGTCCGTGGCAAACTCATAGAACCCAATTTTTGGGGTGAGAAGCATATGGACCTGATCATGGAACTTTAAAATTCCAATAAAGCCCAATGCGAAGCCAGGCCGGTAATCTGGTGTAATTCTTGCGACTATTGGTGCTGCAGGGTTCGCCCCATTGACAAAATTGTCTGAATACTTTATCTGATGTATGGAGGTGTGTGGAGCTAGAAAGAAGCCATAGGAAATAGTCTTATCATCTGACCCGGAGCCACTCAGCATTCCAAACATTCCCTGCGCCTGGGAAGCTGAAGCAAAACCAACAAGAAGAAGTATTGGAAGGACTACTTTACGCCAACGTAAATTGAGCTGATTCCAAATGTGAGTGGTTTGCATACAGTGCTGGTAAATCCTACTTTCTTAAGTACGGCTAGAAAATCTTCTCCATCAGGAAATGCCTGTACGGATTCAGGAAGATAAGTATAAGCAGAATTGTCCTTGGATACAACCTTCCCTATTTGAGGCAAAACATAGTTTGAATAGAAGCCATATGCCTGTTTCATCGGGAAGCTTCTGGGCTTAGAAAATTCTACAATCACTGTTTTTCCACCAGGCTTAAGAACCCTGTGCATATCGGCTAATCCCTTTTCCAGATTTTCAAAGTTTCGTACTCCAAAAGAAACGATGACAGCATCAAACTTATTATCCTCAAAAAGCAAACCTTCAGAATCACCCAGCTGCATATCAATGATATGATCCAAGCCTTTCTTCTTCATTTTCTTTCTCCCCTCGGAAAGCATTCCTTCAGAAATGTCCACCCCGATTATTTTATCGGGATTAAGAGCTAAAGCTTCAATTGCGAAATCCCCTGTTCCCGTAGCAATATCTAAAATCAACTTAGGCTGATCCTCAGTAAGCATCTTCACCGCTTTCTTTCTCCAGGTGATATCTATCCCCAAACTCAGGACATGATTAAGTAGGTCATACTTTGGACTGATGTTGTCAAACATCTCCGCCACCTGCGCCTTTTTTGGATCTTCTTTGTCTTTATATGGAACTACGGACATGAGGTAATCTTTTGAACTGCAATATTACTCAAGAAACCCGACTAAGCGAAGAATGTTAGGGAGATTGATCAAAGACAAGTATAAGAGAATGTACTACTTTTGTCCGAGGATAAGTAACCATGATCAAGCAAGCCAAATTCGTTGTCAGTAATTCTAATCCGGGACTTTGCCCAAAACCTGATAGAGCAGAAATCGCCTTTATTGGCAGATCCAATGTGGGGAAAAGCTCATTGATTAATTCAATCACTGGGAAATCTGGACTGGCCAAAACCTCACAAAAACCAGGTAAAACCCAACTTATAAACCATTTCCTTATCA
>CAZLUY010000399.1:0-3577 GCA_964562785.1 uncultured Limnohabitans sp.
TGATGGTAAGACACTTTATGTGGCTGACATCGGAGACAATAAGACCTGGCAATACGAAATCCGTGATGATGGTTACCTCATTAACAAACAGCTCTTTTGTGAAATGGGCTCAGATGGGATGACCTTAGATGAAAGAGGAAACCTCTACCTAACGGGTGACGGTGTTACCGTTTTCAATAAGAAGGGTGAACAGATCGCCAAAATCAATGTTCCTGAAGACTGGACGGCTAATGTTGTATTCGGCGCCTTGGACAGAAAGACGCTTTTTATCACTGCAATGGATGCTGTTTACACATTGGAAATGAAGGTTAGAGGAGTTTGGTAAACTATCCTCTCTCCTCCCAGGCTTTTCTGAGGGAATCATCAAATACCTGATCTGGCTGTGCTCCTGAGATTCCATATTTCCTATCCAAAACGAAGAATGGAACTCCTTGCACACCAAGCTGCCTCGATTCATAGATATCGCCATCCACAGCCTGTTCAAACGCTTCACTGTTTAATGCCTCGCTTACATCTTTAGCAGGGATATCGAATTCTGAGGCTAGATTAACCAAGGTTTCCTCATCATCTACATTCAGTCCATCAGTAAAATAAGCTTTCAAAAGCCTCTCTTTCATTTCTGGTCCTCTTCCAGCTTGCTTAGCTAGGTGGATTATTTTGTGAGCATTCTTGGTGTTAGCTACTACGCTTTTCTCAAAATCAAATTCTAATCCTTCTGCTTTAGCCATATCCACTACCTGAGAAGTAATTTCCTTAGTTTTAGCCAAAGTCCAGCCTTTGGACTGGGAAAGATCCTCCAGAGTATTCTTTGATGGATCGGTTACTTGATTAGGATTCAGCTGAAAACTCTTCCATTCTATCTCCACCTCATCTTGGAAAGGCATCTTTGATAAAGACTTTTCAAGTTTTCTTTTTCCTATATAACAAAATGGACAAACGACGTCCGACCATATTTCTATTTTCATGTCAAAATTATTTACTTCAACTAATAGAATTAAACCACAAAGAGTTCAGCTTTGAAGACAAAAGAATGCCCATCCTGCGCTATGGAAATCGATGATAAAGCAGACATCTGTCCAATCTGCAAATATGAATTTCCAAAACGCCCTGCCTGGATCACTTGGGTTGCTATCCTACTGGTCATTGTTTTTATTCTCAGCTATGTTTTCTAGTTGAAATTGAAGTTTTTAGAAAAAATGAGGCTCAAATCTTAATTTTTTGCAAGAGTTCTTGGATTTGATTTCCAATCCTGTAAGATTTGTATACAATTCATGAACAATCGAAAGCACATATTGACAATCAGCATTTCCTCAGCAGAGGTCAGTACTGTTCTGTCTGGACTTTCGAGGAGGAATAGATTTTTCTTCAGGGCCTGACCCTGTCAATATTTTCTCGAGGGTCTACGTGATCTTCATTCCCACTTTATTACTATTCTCTCCTTTCCATTTGGAAACCTATCATGAATTCAAATTCATTCGAAATATTTATAGCCGACAAATCACACCTGGGTTTTGCTGATGTCATCACAAAAGAAATGGCCGAATCAGCAAAGGCTAGAGGCACTGGCATTGCTAAAAGAAGTCCTGAATATGTCAGAACTAAAATTGCTGAGGGCAAAGCTGTAATTGCTTTGGGGCCAAATAAGGAATGGGCGGGTTTCTGCTATATCGAGGCTTGGGGTCATGGCAAGTACGTGGCCAATTCAGGTCTTATCGTTGCTCCTGCTTATCGGAAATTTGGATTGGCGAAGAAAATAAAGGAAGAGATTTTTCTCCTCTCAAGAAGAAAGTTTCCAGAGAGCAAAATTTTCGGACTAACGACTGGAGCAGCCGTAATGAAGATTAACTCAAGACTGGGATATATTCCGGTTTCCTACTCAGACCTTACAGACGACGAAGCCTTTTGGAAGGGTTGTAATAGCTGTGTTAATTATGAAATTCTTCAATCAAAAAATCGGGAGAATTGCATTTGTACTGCCATGCTGTTTGATCCAAAATCAACACAAAATCAGTCTCAGGATTTAGCCCTAAGGAAAGACTTTAAGAAAAAAATAAGCCTTTTCGATCGATGGGTAAAAATTAAAAGGTACACCCTTCTCAAAATTAAGAAATCACGAAAATCAGGATTTAAACTGTTCTAAAGCATTATGGAAGAAAAGAAAAAAGTTGTTCTCGCTTATAGTGGCGGACTCGACACAACCTATTGTGCTCTTCATTTATCTAATGACCTTGGGTATGAAGTGCATGCTGTTTTGGTAGATACAGGAGGCTTTACCTCCGAAGAATTAGAGCAGGTAGAAACAAGATCCAAAACCCTTGGGGTCACTACATTCAAAATTTTGAATGTGACTGACACCTATTATCAGCAAGTGATCAAGTTCCTTGTATTTGGTAATGTCTTGAAAAATCAAACTTACCCCCTCTCCGTCTCTGCCGAGCGAATTCTTCAGGCAAAGACTCTTGCTGACTATGCAAAATCCATTGGAGCCAAAGCAGTGGCTCATGGCTCGACTGGTGCGGGGAATGATCAGGTGAGGTTTGACATGATCTTTCAAACCATTATTCCAAATATTGAGATCATCACTCCTATCCGTGATCAAAAGCTTTCACGACAGGAAGAAATAGAATATCTCAAGAAGCATGGGGTAGAAATGAACTTTGAAAAGGCTGCTTATTCCATCAATAAAGGGATTTGGGGAACATCTGTAGGCGGCAAAGAAACCTTGAATTCCAAGGAATACTTACCTGAAGAAGCATGGCCAATTCAAGCCACTAAAACCTCTCCAGAAGAGTTGGAGATTGATTTTCTACATGGTGAAATTTCAGCTGTGAATGGTGAAAAGTTTGACAACCCTGTTGAAGCTATTCAAAAGGTTCATGAAATCGCTGCACCTTTTGGCATTGGGCGAGATATTCATGTTGGTGATACTATTATTGGAATAAAAGGTCGAGTTGGTTTTGAAGCAGCCGCACCTCTCATTCTTATAAAAGCCCATCAGCTTTTGGAGAAACATACGCTTACCAAATGGCAACTTTTCTGGAAGAATCAATTATCCGAATTTTATGGAAATCATCTTCATGAAGGTCATTATCTGGACCCAGTGATGCGAAACCTTGAGGTTTTCCTTGAGGATACCCAGAACTGCGTAACAGGGAAAGCCAGAGTTCTTCTTCAGCCATATCACTTCACTTTACTAGGAATAGAATCCAACCATGATTTAATGGCATCAAAATTTGGGAGTTATGGCGAGATGAATAAGGGATACACTGCTGAGGATGTGAAGGGCTTTACCCGAATCCTCGGTAATCAAACTGCTATTTTCCACCAAGTGAATGACAATTATGAATAAGATCAGAGCAGGAATCATCGGAGCAGCGGGTTATACCGGAGGAGAATTGATTCGCCTTCTGGTACATCACCCTTTCTGTGAATTGACGTACGTCCACAGTAATAGTCAATCCGGTAAAAAGGTATACGAGGTACATCCAGACCTCATTGGAGACTGTGAGCTCCGGTTTACTGATGTGGTAAAAACAGATGGATTTGACGTAGTCTTCTTGGGTCTTCCCCACGGGCA
>CAZLUY010000400.1:0-3728 GCA_964562785.1 uncultured Limnohabitans sp.
ATTGAAGTTTGAAAAGGTTCAGCGGGTCAGGAAGCCTCTCCTTCACGATGGACATTGACTTCCCTATTTGATTCGATAGAAAGTCCATTTGAACTTTCATATCCCTATAATAAATGGTGTTTTTAAAGTCCGAATCAAATACTGGATCAGTCTGAGTAAACCTTTCATAGGCCTGGTCAAAAAGACCCTGCTTCAAATAAAGGTTGGTGAATAACCAGCCGTAATCCGCAACATTCTTGGCTTTGGCATTTTTACCAGATAGTCTCCTCTCACCAGCTAATGCAACTTGCTCTGCATTTTCGAGATCTCCCAAGGTGATATACAATTGAGACATCTTTACATAGGCTTCAAGAAAAGAGGCTTCTCGCTGGATTGCGGATTGATAGCTTTCGATGGCCTCATCGTATTTCCGGGAAAGAGTCAGTTCCTCTCCTTTCTGATACATTTTTATTGCTTTGGAATCAATGATAGAGTAAGTCTGGGAATAGACTAGACTCAGGTTAAGAAAAAACAGTATTCCAAAGAATAGGGCGCGCATGGACACTAGGGGATGTCCATAAATTTATGAGTTTGTAGCGAAATATTCCAAACCGGGCGGTTTTTAACATATTCAATGATTTCAGGGGTAAATCGATCCGCCTTACTCCATTCTGGTTGTAGCCTTAATTCGCAAGAGCTATTCACCTGAGCAGCATGTTCTTCAGCAAAAGCAAAGTCACTCTTATTGAAAACAACCACCTTCAATTCATCGGCTACAGCATATATAGAGTGATGAGGTTTCTTGAATTTCTTTGGTGAAAAGCAGACCCAATCAAATTCACCTGAAAATGGATGTGCACCAGAAGTTTCTATGTTGGTAGAAAATCCCTTCTCCTTTAAAAGTTTGGTCAATAGTCCTAAGTCATACATAAGAGGCTCGCCTCCAGTGATCACAACCAACCTTGCTGGATAACTAGCAGCTTCATTGGCAATATCTTCGATGGAAAGAACGGGCCATTTCTCCGCCTCCCAGCTTTCTTTGACATCACACCAAACGCAACCTACGTCACATCCACCCAACCGAATAAAATAGGCTGGGCTGCCACTGAATTTTCCTTCCCCTTGTATAGTGTAAAATGCCTCCATCACTGGAAGTGACAGACCTTTGGCAACTTTCTCTTGAGTAGTCATTTTGAATTTTTGGTAAAGCGGGTGATTCCACCGCTGTTTGAATGGACAAAGGTACGGCAACTACCTTAAAAAGAAAAAGGAGGTGAAATACTTCACCTCCTTAAATGATTCACTATTTCTTTATCGTTGGATAAGTAACTCCTAATTGCTCCAGATAAGTATCATATTTGGTTTCATCATAGTAAAACTTCTCCAACTCAGGTCTAAACTGTTTCATAATATCTGAATTCAGGTAGATAGGCGGAGCATCATCTGCTGTAATCATTGGTTTGTACTGTTCTTCCTGAGTCTGAACTTCATTAAAATAGGTCCAAGCCTGATCGACTAGTTCTGGTTTCAATAGTAAATCAAGCACTGTCATGGCTTCTACCTTTGCCCCAGCGGTAACACCCTTATGAGCCATAGGAGTTGCCATGGCTATCGCATTTGCCCAATGGTGTCCAGGTAATCCAGGGATATTGGATGGAAAGCGCAAAGTAACTGTTGGTACCACCCAAGAAACATCCCCAATATCATCAGAGCCACCAGAAACTGGTTGGGTGACGGGCAAACCCAATTTGTTTAGTTCAGTTGGCATCCCTTTTTCCTCACTTCCCATTTCCTTTTGAACTGCCTTCGCCAAGGCTTGATCCTTATCATCCCAATCAGGAAGCCCAACAGTTTGAATATTAGCAAACATGGTTTCCGCCACTACCTTATTAAAGTGTCTCGGCCATGCTGTCCCGAGAACCTTGTATTCCATTTCGGTTTCCGTCATCAAAGCGGCTCCCTTTGCGATGTTGGTGGCCTGCTCATACATTTCCATGATTCCATCATATTTCACATCTCTGAAATAATACCAAATGGAAGACTTGGAGGGAACAACATTAGGTTGATCACCACCATCGGTTATTACCGAATGGGATCTCTTTAAGGGATGTAAATGCTCTCGCTTATAATTCCAACCAATATTCATCAGCTCAACAGCATCAGCCGCCGATCTACCTCTCCAGGGAGCACCTGCTCCATGAGCTGCTTCACCTGAAAACGTGTATTGAACAGAAATTAACCCTGTGCCACGAGCCTGTCCCCAGCTTACGCCCATATTACTACTCACATGAGTAAAAATGCAGATATCCACATCTTCAAAAAGTCCATCTCTTGTATACCAGGCTTTTGCCGCAACAAGCTCCTCAGCTATTCCTGGCCAAAGAATAAGTGTTCCTCCGATATTTTCTTTTTCCATTATCTCCTTCACGGCTAGAGCAGCTGTGATATTCAAAGGAATACCAGCATTATGTCCTTCGCCATGTCCTGGAGCCCCTTCGACCATAGGTTTATGGTAAGCCACACCGGGATACTGAGATGCCTTTGGAATATTATCAACGTCTGAACCTAGAGCGATTACGGGGCCTTCGCCATTTGACCAGGTAGCCCACCAGGCTGTGGGAATACCAGAAATCCCTGTCTCTATTTCAAAACCGTTCTTGGCAAGAATTCCAGTCAGGTATTTTGAAGATTCTACTTCTTGAAATCCCAATTCAGCAAACGAGAAAATTTTGTCAACCATGACCTGGCTGAGCTTTGCATTGTCCTGGACTAGATCACTGACTTCCTGCTTAAGGCTTTCTATTTTTTTATCAGAATATTTTTTCTGTGCTATCCCTTCGGAGATTATGCAGAGGCTGAAAATGAACAATGTGCCCCAGCGGAGAATTTTAGGTGAAGTCATTTGTTTGGTGGTTTGTACAGAATGAAAAATAAGAAATTAGATTCTTTGCTTTGGATAAAAATGATCAACGGGAAAGCTTTATTCAAAGAGCTTTAATATTTCCCTCTCAATACGATTTGATTTTCCTATTTTTGCCGACGTTTAGCTAAAAATCAATCAAATCATGGCGGATTACAATTTCAGGGAAATTGAAAACAAGTGGCAAAAATTCTGGGAAGACAATCAGTCTTTCCTTGCCCAAGTAAATCCTGATAAGCCCAAATTCTATACACTTGACATGTTCCCCTATCCTTCCGGAGCCGGGCTTCATGTAGGGCATCCACTTGGCTATATTGCCAGTGATATTGTCGCCAGATTTAAAAGACTAAAGGGATACAATGTCCTCCACCCTATGGGCTACGATAGCTTTGGACTTCCTGCGGAGCAGTATGCCATTCAGACTGGACAGCATCCAGCGATTACCACCGAACAAAACATCAAGCGATACACCGAGCAGCTTAAGAACATTGGTTTTTCCTTTGATTGGTCAAAGGAGATTAGAACCTCAGATCCCACCTATTATAAATGGACTCAATGGATCTTTATGCAGCTATTTAATAGCTACTATGACAAAGATGCGGATAAGGCTCTATCTATTGAATCTCTTATTGAAAGGTTTGAGTCGGCAGGCAATGCTTCTGTAAATGCTGAGACTGATGAGGACACACCAGTATTTTCTTCAGAAGATTGGAAAGGCTTTTCTGAAGAAAGAAAGCAAGAGATTCTTTTAATGTATCGTTTGACCTTCCTTGCGGAAACTACAGTAAACTGGTGTCCAGCTTTGGGAACTGTTCTTTCCAATGACGAA
>CAZLUY010000401.1:0-2029 GCA_964562785.1 uncultured Limnohabitans sp.
GAAGATGAAGAAGAAATAAGAAAAGAAGATGTCCCGGAAACATTACCAATTCTTCCATTGAGAAATACAGTTTTATTTCCAGGGGTAGTGATTCCAATAACTGCCGGACGAGATCAATCCATAAAGTTGATCAAAGAAGCCAATAAAGGAGACAAAACCATCGGTGTGGTGGCCCAGAAAAATGAAACCACTGAAAACCCTGGAATCGAAGATATTTTTAAGATCGGGACTGTAGCGAGAATCCTTAAGATTCTAAAAATGCCTGATGGCAATACCATGGTTGTATTGCAGGGTAAGAAAAGGTTTGAAATAGAAAGTTTAGTGCAGGAAGAGCCCTATTTAAAAGCCAGAACCAAAGAGATGGTGGAAACCATTCCAGACAAAATTGATACTGAATTTGCTGCTATCATTGATTCTATCAAGGATCTTTCTTTGAGAATCATCAAGGAAAGTCCTAATTTACCTTCAGAAGCTTCTTTTGCGATCAAAAATATTCAGAGTAATTCTTTTCTAGTAAATTTTGTTTCTTCCAATCTCAACCTTACGACCGAAGAAAAACAGGAGCTGCTCAATATTGGCAGTCTAAAAAACAGGGCACTGGCTACTTTGAAAAAAATGAATAAGGAATTGCAGCGTCTTGAGCTCAACAATGATATTCAGTCAAAAGTGCGAGAAGACATGGACCAGCAACAGCGAGAATACTATCTTCATCAACAAATGAAAACCATTCAGGAAGAATTGGGTGGTGCATCCCATGATGAGGAGATCGAAGAGATGCGCGAGCTTGCAAAAAAGAAAAAATGGAGCAAAGAAATTGGAGAAACCTTTGACAAAGAAATTGGAAGACTTCAAAGAATGAATCCTCAAGTGGCTGAATATTCGGTTCAAAGAAATTACCTGGATCTATTATTGGAGTTGCCATGGGATGAATATTCAACTGATCTTTTTGACTTAAAAAGAGCGGAGAAAATACTGGACCGTGATCACTATGGTCTCGAAAAGGTTAAAAAGCGTATTATAGAACATTTGGCAGTATTAAAACTCAAAGGAGATATGAAGTCTCCTATCATCTGTCTGTACGGACCTCCTGGTGTTGGTAAAACATCGCTCGGTAAATCTATCGCCGAATCCCTGGGTAGAAAATATGTACGAATGTCTCTCGGAGGTCTTAGAGACGAGGCCGAAATTAGAGGGCATCGAAAAACTTATATTGGTGCCTTGCCGGGTCGTATCATTCAAAGCATTAAAAAAGCTGAAACGTCCAACCCGGTTTTTGTCCTGGATGAAATTGACAAATTGAGTTCAAGTCATAGTGGAGACCCGTCGTCAGCCATGCTTGAAGTGCTTGACCCAGAACAGAATACAGAATTTTATGATAATTATTTGGAAGTGGGCTATGATCTTTCGAAGGTGATGTTTATTGCTACGGCCAACAGCTTATCCACAATTCCATGGGCTTTACGAGACAGAATGGAGATCATTAATGTGAGTGGTTATACTGTAGAAGAAAAAGTGGAGATTGGTAAAAGACATTTGTTACCGAAATTGTTAAAGGAACATGGGTTAAACAGTACTCACCTTAAAATTGGCAAAAGACAATTAGAAAAAATTGCGACTGGATACACCCGCGAATCAGGGGTGAGAGGACTGGAAAAGAAAATTGCCCAGGTGGTGAGATATGCCGCTAAATCCATTGCCATGGAAGAAGATTATAACCTGAAGATATCAGATCAGGATATAGAAACTATTCTTGGTCCCTCTCATTTAGAAAGAGATAAATACGAGAACAATGAGATTCCAGGAGTCGTTACCGGCTTGGCATGGACCAGCGTTGGTGGTGATATTTTATTTATAGAGTCCATTCTTTCCAAGGGAAAGGGCAACCTTACCATCACCGGGAATCTAGGAAAAGTAATGAAAGAGTCTTCTACCATTGCCCTTGAATATATTAAGGCAAACCTCGAAGAGTTTGGTATTAAATATGAAACAATTGTCAATAATAATATTCATATCCATGTACCTGAAGGTG
>CAZLUY010000402.1:0-6025 GCA_964562785.1 uncultured Limnohabitans sp.
AGCAAATATAAAGTGTGGGAGAATTTTGGGGAAGCTGCCGAAGGCCATATCCTATTACAGGATCACGGTGATAAGGTGAGTTTTAAGAACATCAAAATCAAAACCTTAAACTAAGCGATAAACCTATGAAAAATAGTAGACGAGAGTTTTTAAAGAAATCTGGAGCCGCAAGCCTTGGCGTAAGTGCCTTGGGTTCCTTGGCATTTTCACCAAAATCCTATGGTAGAATTATCGGCGCCAATGAAAGACTAAATGTTGCTATCGCTGGTCTTGGAAGAAGAGTCGGAGCATTTTTTGAGCCCATATCCATGGAGTCAAGCAACGTCAACCTTATGTATCTCTGCGATGTCATGCAGTCACAGATGGATAAGACTGCCAAAAACTTTTCAGAGAGAATAGACTATAAACCAACACTTGAATCAAATATTCTTAAAGTATTAGAAGACAAAGATTTAGATGTACTCATAAATGCTACCCCAGATCACTGGCATGCGCCTGGTACATGGCTGGCTTTGGAACAGGGTAAAAATGTATATGTAGAAAAACCATGTTCGCATAACCCTTATGAAGGTGAGCTTCTCATCGCTCTTCAAAAGAAGTACAACAAGGTTGTACAAATGGGAAATCAACAAAGATCTGCTCCAGAATCAAGAGAAATAATTAAGGCGATTCATGAAGGAGCAATTGGCGAGGCATACAAGGCAGTTGCATTCTATAGTAACCGAAGAGGTCGGGTAGTCAATCAAACCTCCTCCCCTGTTCCTGAAGGATTAGATTGGGATATGTTCCAGGGTCCTGCCCCAAGACGAAAGTATACTAATGATACCTGGAATTACAACTGGCACTGGTATGATTGGGATTATGGCACAGCGGAGACTGGAAATAATGCAACCCATGAATTAGATGTTGCCAGATGGGCTCTACAGGTAGATTACCCAGATAAGGTTCAGGTGAGCGCCGCTAAGAATCATTTCCTTGATGATGGCTGGACAATGTATGACACCATGGAAGCCAGCTTTATGTTTGGGGATGATAAGGTAATTCAATGGGACGGCAAGAGTCGCAACGGATATAATACCTATGGATCTGACCGAGGAACCATCATTTATGGTTCAGAAGGAACTGTTTTCGTCAATCGAGGTGGATACAAACATTATGATAGAAATGGTAAGCTCGTCAAAGACAGTCAATCATCTGGTAATGAAGCTGGTACAGCTTTAGGCGGTGGAGGAGACATGAGCACCTTACACGTGGTGAACTTCTTTAATGCCATCAGAGGTCTAGAGGAGCAAAACTCCAACATTGAAGAAGGTGCGGTAAGTACCCTGCTTTGCCACTTGGCAAATATCAGTTATAGAGCTGGTGAAGATTTGGTTTGTGACCCAAGCAATGGCCACATAACCAATTCCGGAAAGGCTAAGAAACTTTGGTCAAGAGAATATGAAAAAGGCTGGGAGCCGCCGAAAATCTAATTCTAAGATCCTTTTTCATTGAACCTGAATATGCTGAATTCCATCATTCAACCTGATTTTTTGCTTTCAAATAACTTTGCAAGAAGGCTTTATCATGATCACGTAAAGGATCTTCCTATCATCGATTATCATAATCATTTGCCACCGAATGAGATCAATGGGAATCGATCATTTGAAAATATCAGTCAGGTGTGGTTAGCAGGCGATCACTACAAGTGGAGAGCCATGCGAACCCTTGGAATTGATGAAGATTATATCACCGGTTCAGCAAGTGATTCCGAAAAATTTGACAAATGGGCTGAGACGGTTCCTTATACTTTAAGGAATCCTCTTTACCATTGGACTCATCTTGAGTTGCATAGGTATTTTGGAATAGAAGACTTACTGTCTGAGAAAAACACCTCTGAGATTTACAAAAAATGTAATGATCTGCTTAGTGAGGAAAGGTTTTCAGTCCAGGGTCTTTTATCTCAAAGACAAGTGGAAACAGTTTGCACAACCGATGACCCTATTGACTCATTGATCGACCATAGAGAGTTCAAAATGCAGGGCAAGTCACTGAATATGCTTCCGGCTTTTCGGCCAGATAAGGCGTATCAGGTCTCAGATCCTAAAGCTTATTTAGAGTACCTAGGAAGATTAGAAGAGGCATCAGGAATAGCAATAAATAGTTATGAAGACCTGCTTTCCGCTCTGGAAAATAGAATTGATTTCTTCCATGAAAATGGATGTAGATTATCAGATCATGGTCTAGAGCGGATTGGGTCTTACGAGCTTGGAGCTTATGATCCAGCAAAACTATTCTCCAAAGTTAGATCCGGTCATAGCTTAAGTGAAGATGAATTCTCCTACTTTACCTACCATACCCTTATAGAACTTGGAAAGATGTATCATTCAAAGGGATGGGTAATGCAATTTCACTTAGGTGCCTTAAGAAATACAAATAGCCGTGCATTCAGGAATCTTGGACCTGACACCGGTTTTGATTCGATTGGTGACTTCGATCAATCAAAAGGTTTGGCCTCACTACTTAACCAGCTGGATTCAGAGAACCAACTCAGTAGAACAGTTCTCTACAATTTAAATCCTCGAGACAATGAAGTCTTTGCAACCATGGCGGGCAACTTTAATGATGGTACAATCAAAGGGAAAATCCAATTTGGCTCGGGATGGTGGTATCTGGATCAAATGGATGGAATGGAAAAGCAAATGAACACCTTGTCAAACATGGGCTTGCTCAGCTGTTTTGTGGGCATGCTTACCGACTCAAGAAGCTTCCTATCCTTTCCAAGACATGAATACTTTAGAAGAATCCTTTGTAATCTTTTTGGCCAAGATATTGAAAACGGCTTAATACCCAATGATGAAAAATGGATCGCTACAATCTTAAAGGATATCTGCTATTTCAATGCAAAAAACTACTTTGACCTGGATTCAAAAAACATAATTTCTAATGGCTAATACTCTTTTTTCGATTAGTAAAAAATGCGTCCTCTTCTCTGGAGCGACTGGTGTTTTAGGTAAATCCATGAGCATGCATTTGGCAAAAGAGGGCGCTACCCTACTTATTCTAGGAAGAAATGAATCTAAGGTCAATTCTTTGGTAAGCGAGATTATAGAAGCTGGTGGAAAGGCTATTGGCTATGTAGCTGATGTTACTTCAGTAGAGGATTTAGAAAATGTAAAGAACCAAATCGTCAACGATGGCTATTCTGTTGATACCTTAATAAATGCAGCTGGAGGCAATCAGGCTGGAGCTGTAATCACTCCCCAGCAAAATCTTCTCGATCTTGATATTGATGCCCTTAGAAAGGTCATAGACTTGAATTATATGGGCACAATCTTACCTGTCAAGACTTTTCTACCCCTTCTACTAGAGAATGGCCACGGTAATATCATCAATATCAGTTCTATGGCTGCTAGCAGGCCTATGACCAGAGTGCTTGGATATGCTTCAGCAAAGGCCGGGATTGATAACCTGACAAAATTCCTTTCGGTGGAATTAGCCAAAAAACACGGGGATCAATACCGCGTCAACGCTCTTGCTCCCGGGTTCTTTCTTACTGAGCAGAATAGACAGCTTTTGACTAATGATGATGGAAGCCTTACAGAAAGAGGAAACCAAATAATTGAACATACACCCCTGGACAGGTTTGGTCAACCCGACGATCTTTTGGGAGCTATTCATTGGCTTTGCAGTGATGCTTCTAAGTTTGTCACAGGAACCATTGTGAAAGTCGATGGGGGTTTCAGTGCCTTTTCAGGGGTATAAATAGTTTTTTATGGATATCAGAATGATTCAGACCATGCGATGGTATGGTCCAAATGATCCAGTCAGTTTGAGGGACATCCGTCAAGCTGGAGCCGCTGGAATTGTAAGTGCTCTACACCAAATTCCAAATGGTGAAATTTGGTCACGAGAAGCCATAGCAGAACGCAAAAACACCATTGAATCCGAGGGATTAACCTGGGAAGTGGTAGAATCTGTACCCGTTCATGAGGAAATTAAAACAAGGTCTGGAAACTTTGAAACATATATTCATAATTATCGGCAAAGCTTATTAAACCTTGGTGCAGAAGGGATCAAAACGGTCTGCTATAATTTCATGCCTATCCTTGATTGGACGAGAACCGATCTTCAATGGGGTTTAGAAAATGGAGCCAAAGCCCTTAGGTATGATCGTGATTCAGTGGAAGCTTTTGATCTTTTCATACTTAAGAGGAAAGGTGCACAGAAAGATTACTCCAATGAAAGAGTAAAGGAACTTCAGACATACTTTGAAAACCTGACGGATGAGTCAAAAGAATTGATCATCGCTAATATCCTTAAAGGACTTCCAGGTTCAGAAATTGGCTACACTTTGGATGAGTTTAGGGTGATGTTGGCTACTTATGATAATGTTGATGCAGAAACATTAAAGGAAAATCTTAGGCTCTTTCTTGATGCCATTGTTCCATACGCAGAGAAGGCTGGTATTTGCTTGGCAATCCACCCTGACGATCCTCCTTACACTCTTTACGGTCTTCCACGAGTAGTGAGTACGGCGGAGGATATCCGAAGGCTTATTTCTGACAATTCAAGTAAAAGTAATGGACTTTGCTTCTGTACCGGGAGCTTCGGAGTAAGGGCAGATAATGATCTTGTTGAAATGGTCAAGGAGTTTGGTGAGCACATTAACTTCATTCATTTGCGAAGCACCAAAAGAGATCAAAAAGGCAACTTCTATGAAGCAAATCACCTGGATGGTGATGTTCCCATGCCGGCTGTGATTGAAGAGCTTTTGAAAGTTCAAGCTGATAGAAATAAAGCATTACCCATGCGCCCTGATCATGGACATCAAATGCTGGATGACCTTGGCAAGGAAACTAATCCGGGATATTCGGCTATAGGAAGATTAAAAGGACTTGCAGAAATTAGAGGAATTGAAGAAGCTTTAATCTATAAATCGAAGTCATGAGTGAGAAGGACAAAATGCTTTCTGGAGATTTGTATCAGGCGGGAGATCCTGTTTTAGTTCAGGAAAGATTAGAAGCAAGAAGATTACAAAAGCAATTCAATGAATCTGAACCAGACGAAGAGGAGAAAAGAAAAGAAATACTTAAAAAACTCTTTGGCAAAGTTGGTTCAAATCTATGGGTGGAACCTCCCTTCTTTTGCGATTATGGCTACAATATCGAGGTTGGAGATGATGTCTTCTTTAACTTCAATTGCGTGATTCTTGACGTATGCAAGGTGAAATTTGGAAGCCGGGTGTTCGTCGCTCCCAATGTTCAGTTCTATCCAGCGACTCATCCTTTAGAAGCCAAACCCAGAGGAGAAATGTGGGAATATGGGAAGGCAATCGAAGTTGGAAACGATGTTTGGATCGGAGGGTCAGCGGTTATTTGTCCTGGAGTTAAGATTGGAGACCGAGCGGTTATTGCAGCTGGTGCAGTAGTCACCAAAGATGTACCTGAAGATGCTATTGTCGGAGGAAACCCGGCTAAGATTATTAAGATGATAGACCAAAAGTGAAGTTGATATGGCAGATTTTTATTCAGAAAGAGATTTAGAGTTTCAATTATTTGAAAATCTCGATTATCAAAAATTATTAGACATCCCCTATTTCCAGGATCACTCAAAAGAAACCTTTGAAATGATTCTCGGTGCAGCAAAGGAAATTGCAGTAAGAAAACTTTATCCTCTTTTGACGGAAATGGATAGAAAGGAGCCTGTCCTAGAAAATGGACAGATCAAAATCCATCCCGGAATGAAGGAGATAATAGAGCAGTTTGGAGCCGATGGATGGATAAATGCCACTTTTTCATATGATGAAGGCGGTCAGCAATTACCCTGGACCATTCATCTTGCTGCTGGCTTCATCCTTCAGGCTGCAAATTATTCGGCAAGTGTATTTCCCTTTTTGACTACAGGTGCTGCAAATCTCATTCGATCATTTGGTGATCAAGAACAAATAGACAGGTTCACCCCAAATATGTATTCTGGGAAATGGCAGGGCACTATGGCTTTGACAGAACCAGATGCTGGTAGTTCTCTCTCTGATCTCACAACC
>CAZLUY010000403.1:0-2263 GCA_964562785.1 uncultured Limnohabitans sp.
AGTTTGACAACAGCTTTAATACTGCTTTGGCAACGGGTACAGTAACCGTATTCCTTTCAACTTCAGACATGTTTGTGGCAGATCCAGCAAATGGAAATCCTAACCTTTTGCCCCTTGGACCTGTTAGGAATGCAGGTGAAAATTTCTTTGTAATTCCAACTGGTTCTAACACGGGTCAATACACACATGTGATCCTATGGTGTGGCTCTGTGGGTGTTCCTTTTGGAAATGCTAACCTCCAATAATTAATTGATGATAAGGTCAAAATCAAATACCACATGGCTCGGAGCAATATGCTTCGGGTTATGTGTATTTGCTTTGGGGTCAACTTCTGCCTTAGCGCAAAGTGGATGGACAAAGCAAAAGGGAGAAGGCTTCTACCAATTGAGTTTTCAATCCTTCGGTTCTGAAGACTATTACACCTTGGGAGGAGAGCTTTTGGAGACTAACCAATTTTCCCAACAGTCCATTGTGCTTTATGGCGAATATGGAGTGACGGATAAGTTCACCATCATAGGGAACTTACCCCTTCAGACGTGGAACGGTTTTGAAACCACAGAAACAGTGAGTGGTCTGGGTGATTTGAGGTTAGAATTCAAGCATTCAATTCTCAAGAAATACCTACCCTTGAGTATTTCTGTGGCACCGGAAATTCCTATTGGAAAAGCGAACAACTTTGCTAAGAGCACTCAGAATGATTTTGACAAAATCAACCTGCCTTCAGGTGATGGTGAATTTAATGTCTGGACTACCCTAGCGACATCCTTTGCCTTGCCCAATGCACCATTATATGGTAGCATTTACGGAGCCTATAATTTCCGAACAGAGTATGACGGCGTATCCTTTTCTGATCAGATATCGATCGGAGCAGAAATAGGCTATCAAATAGCAAATCTTGTTTGGGTAAACGCCCGACTCAACGGGCTTAATTCAGTGGATGAAGTTCTTGTAGCGACTGACTTTGTGAGAGGCGATGGAACAGAATACACGAGTTACAGTTTTGGTGTGGCAGTACCTGTTTATAAGGAATTCCACATCAATGTCAACTACCGCGACTATGCGGACTTCATCTTTTCAAGAAGAAACCTTTACTCCGCAGGAACCTGGAGTATCGGGATTTACTACCAAAGAAAACCAAATTAATTATGTACTCATCAGTTCTTAGTTATATCCCTCAACCCCAGCGAGGCACCACCTGTTCTCAGGTGTACAAAAAGGGAAAAACCATCTATAAGCAAGGTGAAATTTCTGAGGGTTTTTATCAATTGAAATCAGGAAGCATTAAGCTTCAAAGAATATTACCCAATGGTGAAAGTACTATTGTACGAATCATTACTAAGGGACAAATCTTTGGCGAAAAGACATTCAGCCAGGACAGAAATGTATTAACATCTTCTTTTGCCGTTGCACTGGAGGATCATACAGAAATCGAAAAGATTGCTTGTATTTCTACTCTTCCCGAGCAATGGGTAAATCAAATCCTTCAGCATCTCTCTGCAGACTCTTCCGAAAACCTTGCGCGCTACGAGCGAGTGATTTCTCTAGAGTCTGAAAAGAGAATCAAATACTACATGAAGGAACTAGCCCAGAGAATCGGTGTTAGGTATGGAGACGAAACTCTTCTAAAGATTAACCTAACGCATCAGGAATGGGCACTATACACGGATACAAGTCGTCAGACCGTTACTCAAACGCTTTCTAAACTCAAGAAAGAAGGACTGATCACTTACTCCAGAAACAGAATATTATTTAGAAATCTTGATACCTTTTAATACCAAAACCATGAAACTATTTCATAAAAGCATCTTATCTCTGGCCATTATAGGCCTCCTTGCAAGCTGCAGCAACTCAGATGATCTCGAGCCTACCACCTCACTTCCAGAAAGCGAATTACCAGTTAATTTCGAGGTAATCAAAGGAGGTGCTCTTACTGCTCAAAGCAGTACAAATACCAGAGGAATGGTACAAATAGTAAAGGACGAGGCAGGCGATTATTTCGTTCGTCTTTCTGAAGACTTCATGACCAAGTTCAGCACCGGAACAGTCACGGTATATCTTTCAAATTCGGCTGGATTGAATTTAAATCAGGCAAGCAGTTTCCAGCTAGTTTCTGTTGTTGATGATCCAGGAGAGCATTTCTTTCCTCTTTCTGGAGCTCCTGATGATAGCTTCACGCACGGAATCATTTGGTGTGGAGCTGCGGCAATTCCATTTGGATTTACACTCTTAGATTAAAGAATTACAAACCACAAAAAAAAGCGGC
>CAZLUY010000404.1:0-2571 GCA_964562785.1 uncultured Limnohabitans sp.
CGCAAAATAACTGCATTAAGGACGAAATTCAAAATATATTCTGAATCAAAGCTTTAACTAAAAGACGCCTGAAGATTTTATCTTCAACTTCACCGAATCTATGCGGTGATCTTGCTTTGAAACTATGGTAAACATGAAGGACCCTACGATCACTGACTCTCCTTTTTTTGGAAGGTTTTCTGTAAAGGAAAGTATTAGGCCGGATAAGGTTTCAAAATCTCCTGCTGGTAGCTCCCAGCCGTACTTGTCATTCAAATAATCTATCTCATGTCTTGCACTGAGTAGGTATTCATTATCTCCTACTTTTTGCTCGATTAAATCGTCACTATCGTATTCATCCTCGATCTCACCGAAAATTTCTTCAATAATATCTTCCATGGAAACAATACCACTGGTTCCTCCAAACTCATCGACAACCAACGCAAGGCTTTTTCTTTCCTGAATAAACTGAATCAGGATCTCGTTTGCCAAGGCTGATTCCGGTGCAATAATTATGGGAGTGAGAATGTCTTCTATACTCTTTGGCTTTTTGAATAGCTCAAGCTGATGGCAATATCCAATCACTTCATCAATGGTATCACGATATACAATGATTTTGGAGTGACCACTTTCTGCAAATATCAATTTGAGATCCTCAATGCTGTCCTCCACTTCAACCGCGACTACATCCGTTCTTGGAACCATACATTCCCTGAGCCGCACTGTCTTAAATTCTACGGCATTATCAAAAATCTTGGTGTCGATATCCACTTCCCCATCATCATCACTCTTATTAATATGCTGAATAAAGCTATTTAGGTCAGTAACGGTAAAGACAGGCTTATCCTCGTTGTATTCAAGTTTTAAGACTTTGGTAATGAAGAATCTTGAAAGACCAACCACCGCCCAAACTACCGGATACATAACCAAATAGATCACCAAAAAAGGCATTGCAAATACCGTGAGGAGACTATTTGGGTTTAAGAGGAAAATACTCTTTGGAAGAAACTCGGCAGTCACCAATACTACGATGGTAGAAATCAGAGTTTGGCAAATAAGAACCACCGGTTCGCTGCTTATTGATTCTGGTAGGATATTCCTCAAAGGATCTTCTAACAGATAAGCCATGAAGATTCCATACAGCACAAGAGAAATCGTGTTCCCCATAAGTGTAGTACCTATGAATTGACCCGGCTGCTTGATGAAGGTACTCAGAACTCGGCCAGGTAAGTTGCCTTGCTTATTCTGTAATTCTATTTGAAGCTTATTGGCTGAAACGAAAGCGATCTCCATCCCCGAAAAGAATGCTGAAAAGAGCAGCGTGAGGATAACATAGAGAAAAAAGGAAGGATCCATGCTCAGCGTTTTTTCTTTTTTCGAGGTTTTTTACCCTTTGGCTTGTCACTAGCTTCAGGCTGCATTCTTCGGTATTGAAACCAAAATAATAAGGCGATAGCAAACATAAAAACTGCATAGCTACTACCCACACCTTGGGTGAGTGAAAGATGGACCCCAATGATAATTAGAGCGAGTGAAAGTGATAAGAGTAATACGTCAGCTAACTTCATTGCCCCTCTCCTGGTAAAACCGTCCTACTATCAGTGATATTTTTCAATTTGTAATCCGTAAAAGTTTCATCAGATTCCATTCCTGTTCCATTAAATAAAGTTTGCTTATCCTGAACAGTAACAAAAGTCTCAGTGTAAATCTTTTTGGACGTTGGGTTCCAAAACAATTCCTCGGCCTGAAGTTTTTGATCTTCAAGCAAATTCTCAACCCTAACATCTCCTACTCCTTTATAGAGATCTTCACTTTTGAGGTAATATCCTCGATCAGCTCTCATGGTAGTACCTATTGTCCCATCTTTCTCATAAAAGGTGATATCAATCCCCTCAGGAAACTCAAGATTTCCATTGGCAAACTCCAATTGCTTTGGGGCTTTGATGTCAGAACGGATTACTGCTGAATCGCTTTGAATCAAGTGGACATCCACAGCAGACTTGATTGGACCATCATATACCTCGAGCGCACCAACATCAACGCTCTCCCTACAGGAAACTGCCAAAACAAACACTAAAAAGAAAACGGAAACCCGATCCATAGATCAAAGATAGTCGATATACCAAATAAAAAAGGCAGCTCAAATGAGCTGCCTTCAAATATTATTTTTAAGACTTAGTCTCTTGTAGCCAAGGTAACTGTCTCACCTATCCAACAACCAGTGTTTATAGTGGATCCAACCTGAAGACCTTCAGTGAAAAGCTCTTCTTTGGAGGGAAATCTAGCTCTCGCATTTGCCATTCCCTGGTTGTTACCAGCTCTTTGATAAGCATTGTAAGCTGCAATGAAAACAGAGTAATCTTTAGCTCTACTTTCGCCACCCTTACAGATGTTGAAGGATCCCATGTAAAGATCTCCGATTAATTTCCATGCATCAGCTGCTTTTTCAGAATCTAACTGAGCTACTTCTCTCGCAGCCGCTCTAGCATCCGATCTTTTACCTTGATCTCCATAAAGTCTTGCTAGCTCCAACTTCATTTCAGCTTTCTGGGCATCATTCTCGGCAAGATTGTAAGCTTGCTCAAATGCAGG
>CAZLUY010000405.1:0-2439 GCA_964562785.1 uncultured Limnohabitans sp.
ACTTTTAATACGTCAGTATCCAGATGGTACCAAGCTTCACAAGATTGATCTTTTGGACAGGCATATTGTCGAGTCACCATTCTACTTTATCCAGCCTAATGATCAGATCTATGCGGAACCTATGAAGGTGAGAGAAATTGGTGCTGGGGAAAATGCCGCACAATCTATTGCACTCGTCATTTCTGCCATTACAGCTTTGGCACTTATCCTTAACCTGATCAATAATTAAGGAATATCATGTATTCAAATATTCCAAATAACGGAAATCAATCAGCCAATTCTTTTGTCGCCAACAAGGAAGACGAAATTGATTTAAAGGTTTTGCTTTTTAACTACTTGCAGTATTGGCCATGGATTGCCATTTGCATGTTCTTGGGGATTGTTTTTGCCTTTATGTTTAATAGGTATTCCACCCCCATTTATCAGGTGCAATCCAGTGTACTGGTGGAAGATGAAGAGGCCTCACTTGGAATGGATCTCTTTGAATCAGCAGGTTTTGGAGGGTTTCAAGGGAAGAGCAATATTGAAAATGAGATAGGAATCCTTAAGTCCTATACCCTTGCAGAAGAATCCATTAATTCTCTAGACCTCAATGTCGAGTATTTTGAAGAAGGCTTTGTAAGAACCTCAAGACTGTATGATAACCTCCCTATTCTTGTTACTGTGAACTGGGGCGAGAATCAATTGGTAGGTGGAATGTTTAGGCTAGAGGTGTTAAATGATGAAAGCTTTGAATTGGTGATTGAGGATGAAGAGTTCAGAGTTTTTGACCCACAAGACCCATACTACAAAACCCGACCTCAAAATGAAGTCTCTCTTTCCAAAAGCATATTCAATTTTGGAGAAGAGATTTCTGGCGAAGATTTTTCTTTTACGATAAATCAAGTTTCATCCTTAGAGGGAGATAACCTTTTGTTTAGGCTGATGGATTCACCAAGCCTGGCTTTGAAGTACAGAGAGGACCTAGCAGTTGCTCCAACCAACAAGCAATCTGCAATACTTACTCTTAGCCTTGAAACGCCCGTTCGTAGGCTTGGAGAAGATTACATTAATAAATTAATGGAGACCTATCTCCAAAGAGAGCTTGGAGAGAAGAATAGGGCCTCGGAAAGTACAATTGAATTCATTGATAATCAATTGACTGGCATTACTGAAGATCTTCAATCCTCGGAAAGTCAATTGCAGGAATACAGAACAGAGAATAAAATTTTCAATTTGTCCGAAGAAGGATCTGTGATTTTTGAGAGACTTCAAGATCTTGAGAAAGAACAAAGTCAAACTGAGCTTAACCTTAAGTATTATGAGACTCTTAGGGATTATTTAACCTCCAATCAGTCAGGGGATTTGGTTGCCCCATCAATTATCGGAGTTACAGATCCCTTATTAAATAGTTTGGTTGAATCCTTAAGTGAATTACAAGCAGAAAAAGAAAGGCTTACTTCAAATTTTACAGAACAGGCTCCAATAGTTCGAGAGAATGCTACAAGGATCCAAAATGCAAAAAGAGCTTTACTTGAGAATGTCAATTCGGCAATTGGTAATACCCAAAATGTTTTGGCTGACCTGGACAATAGAATTCAGATGATTGAATCTGATGTGAATTCTCTTCCAGAAACAGAGCGAAATTTGATCGGTATTCAGAGGCAATTCAGCATAAATGAAAACATTTACGTTTATCTCTTGCAAAAGAAGGCCGAGGCTCAAATTACCATGGCGGCCAATATGCCAAAAAATACCATTCTGGATACGGCAAAGGCTGGTCAGCTGCCAATAGCTCCAAAATCTTCATTAAACTTACTTATAGGCTTGATTTTGGGATTCATCGTTCCGATAGGCTTCATTACCGTAAAAGACTTTTTAAATACAAAAATTGAAGACCCAAAAGAGCTGGAGAAAGAAATTAAAGTTCCTCTTATAGGAATGATTGGTCGTAATCAATCAGAAGATGCAATTCCGGTTCTGAATAACCCGAGGTCAACTGTCACAGAATCATTCAGGTCCTTGAGAGCTGATATGTCCTATTTGAGCCCAAATAGAGATCACTTGGCTATTCTTTTTACTTCATCTATTTCTGGTGAGGGAAAGACCTTTGTTTCTATCAATGTGGCCTCTGTATATGCCTTAATGGGTAAAAAGGTAATTCTTTTGGGTTTAGATCTTCGAAAGCCAAAAATCGCTGATGATTTTAATCTTCCAAATGATGTTGGTATGTCTACTTGCTTAAGCACCGATTTGGATTGGAGGAAGGCAGTAAAACCCTCGGGTTACAATAATTTTGATGTAATGCTCTCAGGGCCTATTCCTCCTAACCCGGCTGAGCTTTTATTGCAGGAGAAATTCGGAAGAATTCTTAAAGAGATTAAATCCGAATATGAGGTGATTATTTTTGACTGCCCTCCGGTTGGCTTGGTTTCAGAGACCAAAGAACTTTTTGCCTTT
>CAZLUY010000406.1:0-10108 GCA_964562785.1 uncultured Limnohabitans sp.
ACTGGCACATCGTTCAAAAGAGCAATTCCATCAGCTCCAGAACCGATTCTCAACAAATCTGGCCATGGATCCTCTTCAGGGTCTTCCATTACCAAAACCCGGTACTGATTATTGGCTCCGGCAAATTGGTCAATGGCAACTCCCACTCCTCCAAAAGTACCATTTGAAACCTGAGGCCATCCCGAAAACACAATGGCTGGCCATCCATCGAAAATGAATCGTACACGCTTTCCTAAGGAAATCAAGGGCAGGTCCACAGGGGTAACATACATTTCCACTGCCAGCTCTGCGTCAGCTGGAACAATATTTAGAATAGCATCACCTTCCTTTATAGTTTCACCCAGACCAACCTGAATTGCTCTCGCCAGATATCCGTTTTGAGGAGCAAGGATGTATCTAAAATTGGTTCTTCGCTCATAGTTCGAATACTGGTTTTCTAGTTTCGTGACAGTAGCCTCAGCATCAAACTGAGCTGACATGGCCGTGTACATTTCAGATCTGGCCTTAGAAATCTTATCTACAAATTCATTCTGGATTGCATCCAGATCGATAATCGCAGTGATTCTTTTGTTTTTACTGCTGAGCAATTTGTTCTCAGCGGCTATTTGCTTGGCCTGTACTTCCTGAAACTTCAGTCTACTGGATTCTAGGTCTGTTAGGGATCTTAAGCCCTCCTCATAAAGCTTTTCAGCTCGTTCGAGCCTATCGACTCCGACCTTATAGTCCACTTTTGCCTGCTCAAAGAATATGCTATCAGACTGAACGTCTAATTCAGCCATGTTCAGCTTATTCTGAGCTTGCTGCAATTTAAGTTCTCTGTTGGTCTCAAGTGCCCCAATTTGATTTTGAAGCTGAGTTACTTTTTCCGCATACGACTCCGCAGAAAGGGTCTTAACATCAACCTGACGCTGTGTTCTTGGCAAAAGAAGAGAGTCAAAGTATTGATCCTTAATTTCAGAAATCTGAAGGATTGTATCTCCTTTAGCTACAAATGCGCCTTCCTGCACATACCACTTTTCGATTCGTCCAGCGATTACCGAATGAATGGTTTGAGGTCTCATCTCGGGCTTCAATGCGGTAACATATCCCTTTGATCGTACATTCTGTGTCCATGGAAGGAACAGCATCAGAAAAAGAACCATGAGGATACTCGCTAATATCCTAACCCTTTTCGTACTCTCTTTCAGTGGTAAAGTCATTACCAGACTTTTGGCCCCACTAAAAGGAATCGAGTCTTTGATTTTATTTAATGTTATATCCAGCATCTTGATTAAGAATTAGATGTAAATTTTAAATACTCCTCATAGCCCCCTTGGAAGACGCATCTGCCTTCATCCATGAGTACTATTTCATCAGCTCTTTGAAGTATATCAGGCTCATTGGTTTTTACCAGCAACGTCCAATTACCCTTAAATACATAATCGAGTACATTCGCCTTGATATCAGGATTAGTGTTCTTAAAGACATTCTCCATCACAATGGCATTAGGTGCTCCCATCAAGCCTCGAGCTAGAAGGATTCCTTGTGCCTTTGATTTTGGTAAACCCTTTCCTTCAGGCTGGAGGATTGTATCGAGATCTTCTTGAAGTTGATATACATAATCTTTCAAGTTCACTAGCTCCATGATATGATCTAGCTGACCTTGATCAAAATCCCTTCCAACCAGAATATTCTCTCGAATGGAACCGTGGAAAATCTGCTCCACATCCAAACAATCACCGATCATCCCCCTGAGCTTTTCAAGGTTTATCATGTCTAAATCAAGATCATTAATATTGATCCTTCCCTCGTACTCCTCATAGAGACCTGAGAAAAGAGACAATAGATCAGATTTACCACTTCCACTTGGACCAGCGATCGCTACTTTCTTACCGGCCTCAATGGTAAGGCTCAGGTCTTTGATCACAGGGTCTCTCTTGTCTGCAGGGTGAAATGTTACACCCTCCATGCTAAATTTCAATCCATTATCAGGTGCTGACAAAGTCTTATCACTTTCACTAGCTCTTTCAAGATCAAGGTCCATTACATGTCCAAGCTTTTCTACAGCTACCAAAGTGTCATAAACTGTCTCGAGAGATAGAATGAGCTTCTCCACAGAGTTTACCACCAGAATGATAATTACCTCAGCAGCTACAAACTGACCAATACTAATTTGATCGTTAATCAATAAGAAACTACCAGCCAGCAAAAGTGACGTCACGATAAGCACCTTAAATACAATCATGATCTTGTATTGGAAGATCAATACGGCGAAGTGCTTTGATCTCCATTCCACATACTTCTGTAGAATCTTATCTGCTCGTAGAATCGGTAACCTCGTGTTACCCACCAACTTAAAGGTGTTCAAGGTTCTTCCTACTTCTTCAAGCCAATAAGCGGTTTTGTATTTGAAAGAAGACTCCTTCAAAGCTGTTGACATTCCTTTTGGACTGGTGAAGTAGAAAATCATCGCAAGAATGATGATCAAACCAAATCCGAACACGATAAAGGTTGGGTGATAAAAAGAGAGCAAAAGCAATCCAAAAATCACCTGCAACAGGGCTGTTGAGAAATCAACCAATATTTTAGACAAACCCTTCTGTAGGTTGACCGTATCAAAAAACCTATTGACCACCTCTGGAGCATATTCTCCGGTGAGAATTTCGGATTTTACTCGAGGAAGTCTGTATGCAATCGATAGTCCTGATTTAGTGAAAATTCTTTGTTGGAGTTTCTCCGATATCTGCATTTGGGAGATTTGAAGAAATCCACCAAAAGCCACACCCAGTGCAACCACTACCACCAGAATGATCCATGAAGTGGTAATTCTTCCACCCAGAATGAAGTTCAGGATCGCCTGAATTCCCAAAGGCAAAGAAAGTGTGACTATACCATTTAATATGGCGTAGAAATAAATCGCATAAACCTGACTTTTCTCCTCGTCCAAAAGGCTGAAAAATCGCTTTAACGGGGTAATTCCTGCCTGACTATTCATTTGAAATCGCGTTGATTACTAATTGATGAAAGAATGTATACCGGCTGGAGGAATCATAACTGCATTCCGTCATTCCGGGTAAATGTTGTGAATTAAATGATTGTAAAAGACTGGACTCCATCACTGTGGAAACCAATGTTTTTGGGTATTTGTAGCTCGGGTTAATCTCCTGAACTATTTCTGAAATACGGTCGCCAAATTTGTAAACCTGAGCAAAAATCCCGCTCTCATGTTCGTTGTCCACTGCTTTGGTCAAATAGCCTTTCAGAGATTCATTCACCACCAAATTTCTTAAAGCAACAGGATCGAGGTGATCGTTCTTTTTGAAAATTGGCCCATCGACCATGAGACGAATTCCAACGATTAGTCTTTCTGAAGCATCTTCAAGATTGGCCGTAGCAAATACAAGGTTGTGCTCCATCCAGCCCCAATACCAAGCATTGAGGTAAAGTAAAAGCTTATGCTTATTCTCGAAGTACCTGTAAATCGCAGCCTCCGTACTCCCGATTTTTCCGGCAAGCTTTCGAAAAGTGAAGTTCTCCATTCCCAACTCTTGAATCAGGCTTGTTCCTTCCTTCACTATCATCTCACCCAACTCTGAACTGTATGGGTCTTTGACATACAGGTTTGAATTGACCTCGATTTTGAATGTTTTTAAAATGTTTTCCATACCCTTTCTTATCCAAACTCAAGCTATAACGCTGAATTTACAGAAAGGGTTTAGTAAAACTTCTATTATTGTTAGTAATATTTACTAAAACAATAACAAATCTAACTTATCCCTCAATTTTATGCGATTCAAGCAATTCAAAGGGGATAATTCTTAAAGTGAGATGGTTGGTGGCCTCCAGTTTTACTCGTGGTGCTAAAACAACTCTATAAGCTTCGAGCCACCTTAAAGCACAAAGGCACCAGAAATCGCCTTCCTTTAAGCCTGGAAAATTATAAGCAGGAATTGGAGTCATAAGGTCATTTCCTTTGGACTTAGAATAATCCAAAAACTCCTGGGATACCTGAGCACAAACAGTATGAGTCCCAAGATCATTTTCATCAGTCTCACAACAACCAGTTCTAAAGTAGCCTGTCAGTGGATCAATGCTACACGATATCAACTCACCTCCAAGAACGTTCTTATCCATAATTTTTACTTTTCGTATATATCCAAGCCCAATAAATCAGCAAGGGGTGAATGACAATTAACCTAAACCAGGCCACCCATTCAGGCACACACAACCCATCTTCAACGCATGAACCTATTTCTATAAAGTATAGGTGAGAAGGAATGAAAGCGATTAGCATAACTATAAGTCCCCATGCCGCGAACTTTTGAGTTGTAGAAACAACAAGGCCAATCGCCCCCATAATCTCCGCTATACCTACTATTTGATTTAAAAGCTCTTTTTCTGGAAAGTAATCCGGAATCAACGGAAGGTAGAAACCGGGATTAACGAAATGGTTTACCCCAGCCAGGAAGTAAAAGCTGACCATCATGAGTTTAAAAATCAGATAGATATAATTCCTTTTCATCAATAAGTTTCCCTTGGATAAAATTATCTGTTAAGACGCCTGTCTTTTTTCAAAAAAGAAATGAGCATATATTGTTCATGCAGATGAGGAAACAAAGCAACTTTTTTAAACTAAATACCAGAGCCTGGGTATTTTGGCCACCTTTTCTTTTCCTTATCATCGCCGTATTAGCGAGTATTTTCACTCCTGAGGTATTTTCCGAATACATCAAAGAGTTTCAGCTATTCCTTCTGTCAAACTTTGCACTGAGCTTCAGTTGGGTCTCTTTCGGATTGGTTATTCTTCTATTGATCACACTCTTTTCCCCGTTAGGTAACTATAGAATTGGAGGCAAAAATGCACAGCCAAGACTTAGCAAATTCTCATGGTTTGTCATTGTTCTTTGTACCACAATAGCCACGGGGATTTTGTTCTGGGGAAGTGCTGAGCCCTTATTTCACTTTTTCAGTCCCCCATCTTTTTTTGATATAGAGCCAAAGACTGAAGCCGCCAAAGATTTCGCATTAGGAGCCCTTTCTTTTCATTGGGGACTGACGGTGTATTCCATTTATGTGGTTCCCTCTTTGGTAATGGGAATTATGCTCTATTCCGATAAACCTAAGTACACACTACAAATTCTACTTAGACCCATTCTAGGAAAAGACGGAGGAAAGAACTGGGCTGGTATTTTGGATTCAATTTGTCTTTTTGCTCTTGCCGCTGGCATGGCAGCTTCTCTCGGAACGGGAATTATGAGCCTATCAGGTGGGCTACAATCTTACTTTCCAGAATGGGAAGATTCAATTGCCCGGGCATTTATTACAGGTCTTATATTGGTTGCATTTTTAATTTCGTCCTCAACAGGTATTGATCGGGGAATCAAGAACTTATCGATAGCAAATTTCTATTTTTTTCTGGTTCTAATTATTTGTTTTGTAAGTCTTGGACCTGGGTTAGGTGTCTTTGATGGAATTGCAAATAGTTTCAGCCAATATGGAAAGAACTTTGTTGATTTAAGCCTTCAGCTTTCTGGGTCTGGAGATCAATGGACCTTCGATTACACCACATTTAATCTGGCCGTTTGGATTGCATGGGCTCCTATCACAGCCATTTTCCTTGGAAAGATTTCTGTAGGTAGAACCGTCAGAGAATTTATCCTATTCAATTGGATTCTTCCAGCTGCCTTCTGTCTTGTTTGGATGTCTATTCTGGGAAGTACAACTCTTGATTTCGCATTAGACAGACCCCTGGGTTATCAAAATATCCTCGAGATTGATGGTCCCGAATCAGTAGTTTATGAAGTCTTCAGGGACATGGGGTATTTCAATCTGTTTTCCATCCTTTTCATCATTGGGATGTACATATCATTCGTTACAGCAGCTGACTCCAGCACTGAGGCTCTGGCGAGTATTAGTATGAAGAAATCAGGAAAGGATACGTTTAATGCAGATATAAACCTGAAAGTTCTTTGGGGGACACTAATTGCTGCTTTGGCCTGGGTAATGATTACCTACGCAGGACTGGATGGTGTAAGAATGCTTTCTGTCATTGGAGGGGCCCCTGCTTTTTTCATCTTGATTCTTACAGCCACCAGTTTGGTTTTACTGGTGAAAAACCCCAAGAGATACCTGGATTAGTCCTCCTTGTATTTAAGTTTGCCAACTAAATACAAATACAAAACCTTAGAGTAGCGAAGCATTGCGGGGAATAGCAAGGCATTACTTACAACGACCGTAGTGATATACATCCACAATTCCGGTTCTTCAAAAAGCACATTCATAGCAACCAAGGAAGCCACAATTAAAGCCACCGAGAAAGCATAGCTTATGTACATTGCCCCGTAGAAAAAATCAGGTTCCGGTTGAAAATTAGCATTACAATGGGGACAGTTATGATTGACTGCTAATAGTCGTCTGAAACTGAAAATACCAACTGGAAATATTTTCCCTTTTCGACATTGCGGACACTTTGCTCCCAGAATAGCTCCTGCTTTACTTGGTCTACTCATTTTTCAGCTGTCAAAAGGTCTATATTCATCCAACTCGTAATCCTTCCCTTTGCCCCATTGAAGTAGTTCTTCCAGCGTATAATACTCTAAAGTGTCCAAATCCTTTACTTTGAAATTATCACCTCGTAGCCGTTCCATCACTTCTAAAAGTCTGGACTCTCCCATATTCACAAACCTATACTTCCTCCCTACCCGGAGATTATCCAATGCAATGGCCATTAAGCTCTGTCTTTAATGATTACGCCTGTTGCTTCAAAAGTGATTTCAGTCCTTGGCTCAGTAATTTTAGCGACTTCTTCAGCTGATTTACCCTCATCTTCAGCATAGTGTCTAAGAGTCTCTACATCAGTCACTACTCTGGTTGCTACCCCTTCCAAAAGAATTGGAAAACCCTGAGAATTGGTTGGTACAAAAAATCCATAATCCTTAAAAGTTACCCTCATGCTTTCTCCATCAGGGAGATCCATGGTTAACCAACATCCTTTCTTTGTGCAGACCTCATTGATATTACCCATGATTTGGCCTTCGAATGAATCTACACCTTGCAATTCAGCAACTAATTGAGTGGTATTGATTACAGTAGACTCCTGAAAGTCTGCCCCATAAGTGCCTGGAATTTCAACAGTCTCTGTGTTTGTGGCTTGAACTTTTTCTTTTTCCGCCTCACAAGAAGTCAAGGCGATTAGGATTGCAGGAATAAGGATGAATATCTTTCTCATTGTAGCTATAATTTCACGTAAAAATAAAGCCAAAACTCTTAGAGAAAAACAAAATGACAGCAATCATGAAATAATTCTCACCCCATTCCCTCTAGTTTTAATTGATTTCTAAAGATTTTTAAAAAGGCGCACAAAAACTTCAATTAAACTTCAGATTTATTATCAATCGTCTAATTTTACAGGCTTCAAACCTAGCCTATTACCTATGCCCGATTCTAAAAAATTTGTAATCGATTTTGATAGCACCTTTACAAGGGTGGAAGCCCTGGATATCCTTGGTGAGATTAGCTTAGAAAATGACCCAAATAGGGAATCCAAGCTACAGGCTATTAAGGATATTACAGATGGCGGAATGGGCGGAACGGTCACTTTTAGAGAAAGTCTTGAACAAAGACTTGAAATTCTGAATGCCAATAAGTCACAGATTTCAGATTTAATCACGGCACTTCGAAATTACGTTTCCAAGTCTTTCGATAGAAACAGGGAGTTTCTCGAGGAAAATGCAGACGACATTTACATTCTTTCAAATGGGTTTAAAGATTTCATCATCCCGATAGTTGGTGAGTATGGAATTAAAGCTCAAAATGTATTTGCCAATGATTTTGTCTACGATGAGCAGGGAAAAATAGTAGACTTCAATCGTGACAACCCACTTTCCTCAAATAATGGCAAAGCTGAAACGCTTAAAAAGTTAAATTTAGAAGGCGACATCTACATGATTGGAGATGGTTATACGGACTATGAGGTAAAGGCCTCTGGCATTGCCAATAAGTTTTACGCCTTTACTGAAAATATCCATCGGGATAATGTTGCTGAAAAAGCCGATCATATCGCACTTAGTCTTGACGAAATTTTATACATCAATAAGTTGAACAAGAAATTTTCATACCCCAAAAGCAGAATCAAGGTTCTACTCCTCGAAAACATTCATGCCATCGGTGAGCAAAACCTAAGAGAAGAAGGCTACCAAGTTGAAGTTGTCAGCTCAGCCTTGAGTGAAGAAGAGCTTTGCGAAAAAATCAAAGGTGTATCGATCATTGGAATTCGCTCTAAAACTCAGATTACCAAAAAGGTTCTTGAAAACGCTGATCGACTCCTTGCCATTGGAGCCTTCTGTATTGGAACGAACCAAATCGATCTGGAAACTTGCCAGGAAAAAGGGATTGCAGTTTTCAATGCTCCATTCAGCAATACCAGGTCAGTTGTTGAAATGGCTATCGCGGAAATCATTTTTCTAATGCGGAATTTCACGGATAAGACTTCTAAGATGCACGAAGGAAAATGGAACAAATCAGCCCAAGGCAGTTTTGAAATCCGTGGAAAGAAGCTTGGAATCGTTGGATATGGAAATATAGGAGCACAACTCTCAGTACTCGCGGAGAATATGGGGATGAATGTCTTCTATTTCGATGCTGTGGAAAAGCTTTCCTTGAGCAATGCAACCAAAATATCTTCTCTTGATGAGCTCCTTGCAACCTGCGATGTCATCAGCCTTCATGTTGATGGTCGAAAAGAAAACAAAAATCTAATTAATGCAGAGAGGATAGCCAAAATGAAGAAGGGCTCCTACCTAGTAAATCTAAGTAGAGGTCATGTAGTGGACATCCCAGCACTAAAAGAGGCCATTAAATCGGGCCATATAGCTGGTTGCGCTGTAGACGTATTCCCTGAAGAACCAAAGAACAACAGCGAGCCATTCCAGTCTGAATTGAAAGGTTTACCAAACACTATTTTAACTCCTCACATTGGTGGAAGCACACTGGAGGCCCAAGAAAACATTGCCAACTTTGTTCCCTCTAAAATCATGGAGTACATCAATACTGGGAACACTTACAACTCTGTGAATTTCCCTAACCTTCAGCTCCCATTCCTGGTAGATGCGCATAGGTTGATTCATGTTCATGAAAACTCTCCTGGGGTGCTGGCAAAAATCAACCAGACTTTGGCCGACTTCGAGATCAACATTGTTGGGCAATACTTGAAGACCAATGAAAAGATTGGATATGTGATAACGGATATCGACAAAGCCTACTCCAAAGAGGCAATCAATGCGTTAAAAGCAATTCCAGGAACAATCCGGTTTAGGGTACTTTATTAAGGACGGCTTCTTCTTCCTTTTCAAGTCTTAATCTTCCCAGAAGAACAAAACTGGTATAGGCTGTCCAAACCACTATTGGAAATAGGAAATATGCCAAATCAGTTGAGATTTTAGCGACTCCATTTCCTACAACAATGGTTGTAAAAATGATAGCACCGTTGCCGATTAGGCCTAGCTTAATGGCTGAGAAACCAGTTAATCTTTCCAAGCCCAAGGTGTAATAAGGATAACTGGCGCATAGAACTGCCAGACCCAGAATTAATCCTGGGATTTCCATGCTTTCGGTAGGGATGAATGTATAAAGAAGAGCCAACAGAATAAACAGGATAAACCAAACTAAGGGGATCCAACGACCGGATGGTTCGAACCACAGTCTTTTTGAGGCATCGTTGCCTTCAAAGCGAATTCCCAACAAAAATGCAGGTAGATTTACCAGTAAAAGGATTGCTTCAAAAAGAGCAATATTCAAAAATGCTTCTGCAGCCATGTTCTGTAAACTGACCACAGCAGCAAAGGTTCAGTGAAACCAAAAAGAATTTGGATGATTTTTATCATCCTTCTATAATCCTTCGATGGTAGTTGATTTGCCCCAAATGATAGTTTAGATGACCCTGTAAATGAAGTAGAAAGTTCTGATAGGTCAGTTTATACTTGAATGGTTGAATAGGGAAATCATTAGGTAATTTATCCTCACTTAGATTTGACAAGGAAGATTCAACCCGTTCTCTCGTCTCGGCTATCCAATCCAAGAGCTCTGATCTGTCAACAGGAGTTCCCGAAAACTCAAACTCCCTATCCCTGAC